>NZ_JBVVPY010000005.1:129681-130460 GCF_055811335.1 Mesorhizobium sp. WSM4847
GCGCTCGAAGACGATCTCGCCAAGCTGGCCGAAAGCCGGTCGAGCATCGACGGGCTGGTTGCCGGCCAGGTCGAGAAACTGGCCGAGGGCCGCGACATCCTCAAGCGCGCGCTGGAATCCGATCTCAACACGATCAAGGAGGTCCTATCAGGCCAGTCGGAAAAGCTGGCGGAAGACCGTGATCAGCTCTCGAAGGCGTTGGAAACCGACCTGCAGAGCGTGAACGGCCTTATCTCCGATCACATGAACAGGCTCGCCGCAGATCGCTCGACCCTGTCCCAGGCGCTCGAAGAGGATCTCGCCAAATTGGCGGAAAGCCGGTCGAGCATCGATGGGCTGGTTACCGGGCAGGTCGAGAAACTGGCCGAGGGTCGCGACATTCTCAAGCGCGCGCTCGAGTCCGATCTCAACACGATCAAAAGCGTTATATCGGACCAGTCCGAAAAGCTTGCGGAAGACCGCTCGATCCTGTCGAAGGCGCTCGAAGACGATCTCGCCAAGCTGGCCGAAAGCCGGTCGAGCATCGACGGGCTGGTTGCCGGCCAGGTCGAGAAGCTGGCCGAAGGCCGCGACCTGCTCAGACGCGCATTGGAAGCCGACCTCAATACCATCAAGGGTGTCGTCGCCGATCAGTCTCAGCAGCTGACCGACAATCGCGCAGAGTTCGCGCGGGCGCTGGAGGCCGATCTCGGCGGTGTCAATGGTCTTGTGAACAGCCACGCCGAGAAGCTCATCCAGGACCGCTCAATCCTGTCCAAGGCGCTCGAAGACGATCTCGC
>NZ_JBVVPY010000005.1:130560-370091 GCF_055811335.1 Mesorhizobium sp. WSM4847
GACGGGCTGGTTTCCGGCCAGGTCGAGAAGCTGGCCGAAGGCCGCGACATCCTCAGACGTGCGCTGGAAGCAGACCTCAACACCATCAAGGGTGTCGTCGCCGACCAGTCTCAGCAGCTGACCGACAATCGCGCAGAGTTTGCGCGGGCGCTGGAGGCCGACCTCGGCAGCGTCAACGGTCTTGTGAACAGCCACGCCGAGAAGCTCATCCAGGACCGCTCAATCCTGTCCAAGGCGCTCGAAGACGATCTCGCCAAGCTGGCGGAAAGCCGGTCGAGCATCGACGGGCTGGTTTCCGGCCAGGTCGAGAAGCTGGCCGAAGGCCGCGACATCCTCAGACGTGCGCTGGAAGCAGACCTGCAGAAAATTGCAGCGAGCCGCAGCGACATAGACGACATCATCGCCGGGCACGTCGGCAAGCTGACCGAAGGCCGCGACGCGCTGACCCGTGCGCTGGAGGACGACCTCTCCAAGCTCGCCGACACGCGCAAGGAAGTCGACCGTTCCCTGTCCGGCCATATCGACCAGATCGCCGCCAGGAGCACCGACATCTCGGACGCCATTGCCGCCGACGTCGAAAAGATCGAGCAGGCGTTCAGCCGCCAGACCGGCATCATCGAGGAGCGTGCCGGGACCATGGAGCGCGCGCTGTCGACCGGGGTCGACAACGTCCGCAGCGTGCTCGAAAAGAGCGCCGTCTTCGTTGCCGGAGCGCTGCGCGAAAAGGTCATGGAAGTCACCAGCGCACTGCATGAGCAGGCAGGTGCGGCTTTCAGTGACGCCGATCGCAAGATCGCCGAACGGGCGGAGCAGACCTCTGCTGCCCTGCTCGCCAGGGCGGAGGATATCGCACGCACCTTCGAGGAAGCGGATCGCCGCCTCGCCGCACGTGCCGAAGACACGTCAACCGCGCTCGTTGCCCGGGCGGAGGGTGCATCGAGCGCAATCATGGCCCGCGTCGACGACACCTCGAACTCGTTGCTGGCGCGCGCCCAGGAAACGGCCGACCAGCTGGCTGCCCGTGCCAGCGAGATCGCCGGTACATTCGATGCGGCGGACCAGAAGCTGGTTGCCCGCGCGGTCGAAACGGCACAGTCGCTGGCGGAACGCGCCGGCGACATCCTGCGCAATTTCGAAGGCGCCGACGAACGGCTCAGCGTGCGCATCGGCGAATCGGCCGAAGCGCTCGCAGCGCGTGCATCGGACCTTGGCCGCATTTTCGATGCTGCCGACCAACAGCTGATCTCGCGCATCGCCGAAGGTTCGGAAGCGTTGTCGGCCCGCGCGTCCGAGATCGCCCGCATCTTCGATGAGGCGGATCACCGCCTGGTGTCGCGTATCGCCGACAGCACGTCGACGATCGGAGAACATGCCGACAACATCGTCGGGGCCTTCGCCAGCACCGAGCAGCGGGTTGCCGAACGTGCAAAGCAGACCGGGCAGGACCTGGCCGTCCACGCCCGTGAGATCGAGCAGGCGCTCGCGGGCGCCGACGAGCGCCTGGCCTCCAGCGCGGCGGCCGCGGCGGCTCGCGTCGAGGAACAGGTTGCCGGCGTCGAAAACCGTCTGGTCAACACCACCGAAACGATAGGCCAGAAGCTCAACGAGCAGGTTTCGACCGCTGAGGCGCAGCTCATTTCGCGCGCCAACTCGATCGCCGAAACCTTCACTGCGGTCGGCCAGCATATCGGCCAGAGCACCAACGACGCCGCCAAGACCATCGGCACCAACACCCGCGAACTCAACACCATGCTTGCGGCACGTTCGGCCGAGATCTCGAAAATCCTTGACGAAACGGCACGGCCTCTGGTCGAGCGCTTCGCCCACGGCGGCTCGGAATTGCAAAAGAGCATGGAAGAGGTGACCGAACGCGCCACCGAGAAGCTGCGCAGCGAAAACGCCGCCTTGGTCGACGCGCTCGCCAGCCGCACGGCCGAAACATTGTCGGCCGTCGAAGGGGCGCGCTCGACGCTTGCCGACAGCGTCGCCGATCTCATCGGCCGCATGAGCACCTCGAGCGCACAGCTCGGCCAGCTGATCGAACAGGCGGCGGCCAATCTCGGCCAGGTCGACGAACGCCTGACCGGCAGCACGCAAAGCTTTGCGGCGACAACGGAAAAAGCCGCGCAGACTTTTGCCAGCTCGGCGCGTCTGGTCGATTCGAACACGACACGGCTTACCGAGCTGTCATCCTCGACCTTGCGCGAGGTTGCCTCGATCGCCACCAAGTTCGACGAGCACAGCCGGTTGCTGTCCAGTGCTTCGGACCTGTTGAGCTCGGCCCAGAGCAACCTCGAACACACGCTGGAAAGGCAGTCGTCGCTGGAGGACCTCGCCGTCGGCCTGGTCAAGAAGTCGGAGGATCTCGAAAAAGTCATGCGCTCGTTCGAGGATCTGGTCGGCCAGACGTTGCAGAACGCCGAAGGCAAGACGCTGGAGTCGGCGGACAAGATCCGTACCTCCATTGCCGACGTCGTCGATTCGGCAACCAAGCGCTTTGCCGACGCGACCGAGGAGATGCGACGCACCGCCAGCTCGATCAAGAGCGAGCTCGACCTTACCCGCGCCGAGCTCAAGAAGGGTGTCATCGAGATGCCGGAAGAGGCAAAGGAATCGACCACGGCCATCCGCCGTGCCGTTTCCGAGCAGATCAACGCGCTGAAGGAACTCTCTGACATCGTTGCGAAATCTGGCCGCAGCACCGACTCCTCCGAGCCGCGCAACCTGCGTCCAGCACAGCAGACGCCTGCCCCGCGCGCGACTGAGCCGCTACGCCGGCCTCCGGCCCCGGAACCCCTTGCCCCGCAGGCGCCGTCGGGTGACACCACACTGCGCGGCGACCTGGAACGCCCGCCGGAGACGGCGCCGCGCCAGCGCGACCCCAATGGCCGTGCGCCGCAAGGCGGCTGGGTGCGCGATCTCTTGACCGGGGCGTCGCGCGAAGAGGCCGCCAAGCCGGCGGCACCTTCGGAAGCGCCACGCTCGACGGCCCCTGCCCAGCGCTCGCCGCTTCATGTCGTGGAGTCGCTCAACTCGCTTTCCGTCGACATCGCTCGCGCCATCGATCACGACGCCTCGATCGAACTGTGGAACCGCTACCGGAGCGGCGAGCGTGACGTGTTCACCCGGCGTCTCTACACGCTGAAGGGCCAGCAGACGTTCGACGAGATTCGCCGCAAGTATCAAATGGAGGCGGAATTCCGCGCCGCCGTCGACCGTTACTGCGACGACTTCGAAAAGCTGCTCAAGGACGTCTCGCGCAACGACCGCGACAACATGATGGCGCAGACCTACCTGACGTCGGACACCGGCAAGGTCTATACGATGCTTGCCCACGCCAGTGGCCGCCTGCATTGATCAGACGATAAGCGAACAGAAAAAGGCGGGAAACTCCCGTCTTTTAGGGCAATCGCTTCGGATTTGAATTTCACATCGTTACCGGCGTTGGCAGCGACAATTGAGTGCCCGGCCGTTCCGGCTGTGGTCAGATCACCGAATCGGTCCAGCGGACGATGTCCTTGGCGGCATCGCCGAACGCCCTGTCGAGCGCATCGACATAGGCCTGGTTGCCGCTGCCGGAGACGGGCGCGGTCGCGTTGAAGCTCTTGGAGGCGCGCACCTCGCCATTGCGGTCGTTCAATATCCGCACGAACAGCTCGACCTCGGCGTGTTGGCCGCCGTCGACGCGGACTTCGAAGGAACGGACCTCGACGATCACCTGATAGTCGATCGCCAGGCCCTCGCCCGGCTTGCCGACGCCGGCGAAACTGCCCGAGCGCTGGAATGTCTCGGCCAGCCGCGCCTGCACGATCAGCGGCAGCCGGTCGGCCCATTGCGCTCCCTTGAGGTACTGGATCGAGCGCACCGACGGCTTGATGACGATGTTCTGGCTGTCCAGCGCCTTGAGCGCGGAAGGCTGGGCGATGAGGATTTGTTGGCGGCCGCGGCCGCGCGCATCGAGCGACGGCGCCGACAGTTCGAATGTGTCCAGGGGCGCCGGCCCGCCGCCCGGCAAAAACGCGCAGCCGGCCAGCGAAAGCGCAAGCAATGCCACACCCGCAGTGGGCCCGCCCGCTTTGACTCCGCCCAATCTAAGCACGCCCAATTTAAGCACGACCGACTTCACACGCGATCCCCGTTGTCCCCGAATCGAATGAGCAAATCGCACCCGCAGCGTACTTGCCTGCCGTTCTTGGGGCCGGCGAAAGCCGAAGTCAACGCCGCACCCTGCCATCGAATTGCCGAACCTCACCTTCGCCGCCTGACAGGATTCGCTGCGGATTGCGGCTGAGATCCGTTACCGCCTCTTCGATGCGGTTGATCGAGCGACGGCTGTCTTGGACCAGCGCTTCGACGTCCTGCAGGCCCTGGCCGGAGAATCGCGCCAGATTGTCGGTGATGGTGCCGAGGCGGGCGTTCAGCGTGTCGGCGACCTGCTTGAACGATTTCAGGGTATTCCTGGCATCGGCTATCATGCCGTCGGCCTGGCCTGAGCCGAGCAATGTATCGACCTTGACGAGGATGCCGTCGACACGCACCGAAGCGTCGTTGAGGCGCTCCGCGAACTGCTGCGCGTCCTTGATCGTCTGGTCGATATCGTCGGCCCGGTTGGCGAATTTGTTGGTCACCTTGGCGATGTCGGCGGCAGCCTCGTTGGCGTTTTCGCTGGCCTTCTGGATGTTGGCCAGCGCGGTGCGGACCTGTGCCGGATCGATGCCGTCGAGAACGCCGTCGACCTTGGCCAGCGTGCCTTGCGTCCTTTGGGCGAAATCGTTGATCGACCCCACCGCGGTGTCGACATTCCTGACGACCGTGTCGAACTGCTTGCTGGTTTCCTTCAGGTTCTCGGTCACCGTATCGACGTTGGCGACAATACTCTTGATCTGATCCTTGTCGACGGCGTTGAGCAGCCCTTCCGCCGCCTTCAGCGTGCCGTCAAGCTTGCCCGAGACGCCCCTCAGTTCCTCCGACAGCGAACTGACGCTGGCGAGGAATTTGTCGATGCCGTCAGAGTTCTTGGCCAGCGCATCGGAGAAGGTCTGCACATTGTTGACGGTCTGCGTCAGCGGCCCGCGAACGTCGCTGGTGAAGCCTTCGAGCTGGGAGAGAACCGTATCGGCGCGGGTGAAGATGTTCTGCGCCGTCTGCAACAGGTTGGTGACCGCCGACGGGTTGGCGACGATCTCGGCGACGCGGCCCTCCTGCTCCGCCTGGTCGAGAAGGTTGACCTCCTTGGGGTCAGCGCCCCTGAGCTCGATACTCGCTTGGCCGGCAAGGCTGACGATCCCGATATCGGCCTGCGTCGATTTGGTGATTGGCGTCGTGCGGCCTACTTCCGCTTCGGCTATGGCGTCGTTCGGATTGGCGGGGTCGATATAGACGCGCCTGACATCCCCGACCCTGACGCCGTTGAACAGCACGAAACTGCCGCGGCCAAGGCCGGAAGCCGATCCCGGAATGCGCACCCGCAGCATCGCCGTCTCACCCCTGTCGCCGATCGCGGCCGTCCAATAGACGAACGCGAATGCCGCCAGGATCGCGGCTAGCGTGAAAATGCCGACAATGACGTAGTTGGCTCTGGTTTCCATTTATCCACTTATGGCTACGCGCGGGCCGCAAGATCAAGTTGCCGCGCACGTTTTCCGCGAAAATAGGATTTCACCCAGGGTTCCTCGCTCTTGAGCATGTCGTCGATCGTGCCTTCGACCAGCACTTTCTTGTTGCCGAGCACGGCCACCCGATCACAAGCGGTGAACAGCGTGTCGAGATCGTGCGTGACCATGTATACGGTCAGATCCATGGTATCGCGCAGCTTGACGACCAGTTCGTCGAACTCAGCCGCGCTGATCGGATCGAGGCCGGATGTCGGCTCGTCCAGGAACACGATGTCGGGGTCGAGCGCCAGCGCGCGCGCCAGCGCCGCACGCTTGATCATGCCGCCGGAAAGCTCGGACGGGAATTTCTGCGCCGCATCCGGCGGCAACCCGACCAGTTCGACCTTGAGCATCGCCAACTCGTCCATCAGCTTTTTCGGCAGATCGAGATATTCGCGCATCGGCACCTGCACGTTTTCGAGCACCGTGAGCGCCGAAAACAGCGCGCCGTGCTGAAAGAGGACGCCAAGGCGCATGTCGATGCGAAGGCGCTCCCTCTCGCTCGCCTTTTCGACATCGACGCCGAACAGCTTGATCGTTCCCGACTGCTTGTGCACCAGGCCGAGAATGGTGCGCAGCAGAACCGACTTGCCGGCGCCGGAGGCGCCGACGAAGCCGAGAATTTCGCCACGCCGGATATGGAGCGACAATTTATCGAGAATGACGTTGTCGCCGAAGGAGACGGTGACGTCGTGCGCAGAAAGCACGATCTCCTCCTCGTCGGCCCTTTGCGTAGTCGTGGTCGGCTTTGTGCCAAGCAGCGCCATGTCAGAACTCGATCGCTGCGTAGAACATGGCGAAAAGCCCGTCGAGGATGATCACCACGAAGATCGACTTCACCACCGAAGCAGTCACGTGCTGCCCGAGCGATTCGGCGCTGCCGCCGACCTTCATGCCTTCGACCGAGGCGATCGTGCCGATGATCATGGCCATGAACGGCGCCTTGATCAGCCCGGCAAAGATGGTGCTGAGATCGATGGCAACGCGCAGCCGGTCGATGAAGGCGGCCGGTGCGATGTCGGAGTAGAGCCATGCCGCCAGTATGCCGCCGCCGAGTGCGGCGAAATTGGCAATGATCGTCAGGCAAGGCAGTGCGATCACCAGCGCGACCAGCCGCGGAAACACCAGAACGCCGATCGGATTGAGCCCGATGACCTTCAGCGCGTCGACCTCCTCGCGCATTTTCATCGAGCCGATTTCAGCCGTGATGGCGCTGCCCGAACGGCCGGCGATCATGATCGCAGTCATCAGCACGCCGAGCTCGCGCAGGATCAGCACGCCGACAAGGTCGACGACGAAGATATCGGCGCCGAAATAGCTGAGCTGATAGGCGCCTTGCTGGGCGACGATCGCCCCGACGATGGCCGACATCAGCACAACCACCGGGATGGCGCCGACGCCCATGCGGTCCATCTGGTTGAAGATCGCCGCCGGATTGACCGCATGGCCGCGGCCAAGCTTCATCTGCGCGCCGCGTATCGTGGCGCCCAGTATGTTCATCGCGGCCAGGAAATCGTCACGCATCTCATAGACGCGGCGGCCAACCGCCTCGAGCGCGCGAATGACGATGTTCGGCGGCCCAACGATGCCGGAATCAGGTTCGCGTCGAACAGCGTCGCCGACGGCGCCGAGCAGGATCGAGGCAACCTCGCTTTGCCCCTGCATCGTGATTTTCACACCCTGCTTTTCGAAGGCGCTAACCAGACGGTCGATCACCCAGGCCCCGGCGGTGTCCATCTTCTCGATATGCGAGAGGTCGAGCGCCAATGTCTGAAAGCCGCTGCGTTGCTCGATCTTGCGCATCTCGGCATCGACGAGCGCCACGGTGCGTGTCGTCCAGGTGCCGGAGAAAGCGCAGCCGAGGACGCCGCCGTCCTCGCCGACCACAACGCGCGGCTGGTGGTCGGCCTCCTTGGCGGTCGTGCCGCTTGCGTCGCGTTTGCGGATCGTCAACATGGCGTCCTGTTTAGCCTGACGGGCCGATCTGTTTAACCTGACAGAACCCACCTGTCGATTTGCCGACAAGCTTGTTGTCGCACAGCCGGAGCAGAAAAATATGGCGCGTGTCATTTCGGTCGAGTCCGAGCGCTTTGCCATCGCCGGGACCTTCACCATCTCGCGCGGTTCGAAAACCGAAGCCGAGGTCGTCACAGTGACGATCCGCGAGGACGGCCAGAGCGGGCGCGGCGAATGCGTCCCCTACAAACGCTATGGCGAAACCATCGAGGGTGTGCGCGATGCGATCGAGGCGATGCGGGAGCAGGTTCAAGACGGCATCAGCCGGGCCGCGCTGCTCGACGCCATGCCGGCGGGCGCGGCGCGCAACGCCGTCGACTGCGCGCTATGGGACCTGGAGGCGAAGATCGCAGGCAAGCCGGTGGCTTCCAGCATCTGCACGGCGCCGCCGAGGGCGCTCGAAACGGCTTACACGCTGTCGCTCGGCGAGCCCGAAGCCATGGCAGCCCAGGCCCGCGCCAATGCCCTGCGCCCGCTTCTCAAGGTCAAGATCGGCGGCGACAACGACATGGCCCGCATCCGCGCGGTCAGGGAGGCGGCACCGGCGAGCCGCATCATCCTGGACGCCAATGAGGGCTGGAGCGACGACAACATCGTTGCAAACCTGGCCTTTGCCGCCGAGCACGGCATCGCGCTGATCGAACAGCCGCTGCCGGCGGGCCGTGATGGCATCCTTCGCAACATCGCCCATCCGGTGCCGATCTGCGCCGATGAAAGCCTGCATGAGGCTAAAGACCTTGCCTCGCTTGTCGGCCTTTACGATGGCGTCAACATCAAGCTCGACAAGTCAGGCGGCTTGACCGCTGCCCTCGTCCTTCGCGATCGCGCCCGCGAACTGGGTTTTGGCGTCATGGTCGGCTGCATGGTCGGCACGTCATTGGCCATGGCGCCGGCGGTGCTGTTGGCCCAGGATGCCGATTTCGTCGATCTCGACGGTCCACTGCTGCTGGCCCGCGACCGTGCGCCTGGCCTTGTCTACCAAGGTTCGCTGGTGTCACCGCCCGATCCGGTGCTGTGGGGCTGAACGCGCCGCAAGCCCGATCAGCACAAGGCCGACCAGGGCGATCGGGATCATGGCAAAAAAGCCGTCGACGCCGAAGCGGTCGTAAAGCGGGCCGCACAGGAGCGTCACCACAGCGGTGAAAAAGCCGTTGGAGAAATAGGCGATGCCTTGCGCGGCCCCGGTGCGTTCCTCCGCGACCGTCTCACCGATCATTTTCTGCAGGCCGATCAGCACCAGCGCCACCGAGACCGCGTGCAGCGTCTGGACTGCGAAAAACCCACCTACGCCAAGGCCAAGCGGCCAGATCAAGGGAAAGGCAATCCAGCGCACGATCGCGCCTATTCCCGCCATCACCATGATCGATACGACCGAGAAGGAACCGAAAACCCGAGTAAAGATCATGAACATGCCGATCTCGGCCAGGACACCCCAACCCCAAAGCAGCCCGACCACAGAGTCGCCGATGCCGATCGATTTCCAGTAGATCGAGACGAAGCCGTAGAAGAACGCGTGGCTGGCGGTGATGACGCCGACGCCGACGGAGAAATACAGGAAATAGCCGTTGAGGAGTTTTGGCGCCGACTGCTGGATGTCGGCAGCCGAAAGCGGCGAGGCACGGCGGGGACGGCCGAGCCGCGGCGCGATCAGTGCGACGACAAGTGCGGCGCCAAACGCCACGAAGATGATCACCGGAACTGCCTGGGCGCCGGTCGCCGACAGGATAAAACCGCCGGCAAGATTTGCGCACAGATAGGAGATCGATCCCCATTTGCGCATGTTGGCATAATTCGAGCCGAAGCGGCGCACCCCCGACAGCGCCAGCGAATCGGCGATCGGCGAATGCGGCGTCCAGGCGACGGTGAGCGCCAGCGAAACGGCCAGCACCATGGCATAGGTCGGCGTCAGGAAATAACCGGCGGACAGCGCCAGCGATGCGGCCGTCAGCGCGACATAGACATGGGCGCGGTCGCTCGCCCTGTCGGCCAGTGCCGTAAGCCATGGCGTCGTCACCACGCGCAGGAACATCGGTGCCGCGAGAATGATCGCTATCTGCTCGGCATCAAAACCGTTTGCCTGCAGCCACAGCGGAAAGTACGGCAAATGTATCCCGAGCGGCACGAAAAGCGTGAAGAAGATCAGGCCCATGCGCAGCTCGAACTGACGCGGCTTGACGAGTTGTTCGAGTAAAAGCGGCGGCAGGGAGGACATCAGCAGGCAATCCGTCGGCGCAGCATTCGACCGGCCGGCCAGCCAACGCACGCCGATCCCATAACATGGCAAAAAAAGCGATGAAACCGCTGCGCTAAAGCGCGTCGCGTTTGACCGCCTCATGCGACGCGCTTTAGGTTCTTGTTTTATGTATGTCGTTATCGCAAAACCGCTGCACACCCTCGTGTCAGGCCCGAGGGCATGCTTTTGCGCGACATGCATAAACGCATCATCGCGTCAGGCAGCCTGGACTGCCCTGCCCTTGATGGCGACGATGTCGATCGGCACCAGCACTTCGCCGCCGACCGGAGCCTCCGGCAGGACGTGCGCCCAGTGCAGGATCTCCATCTGGCCGTCGAAATGCTCGACCACTGCGGTGCAGCTCTCCACCCAGTCACCGGTGTTGATGTATTGCACGTCCTCATAATTTTCGATCGCGGCATGGTGGATGTGGCCGCAGATCACGCCGTCGACATGCGAGCGGCGCGCTTCCTCGGTCAGCATGGTCTGGAACGAGCCGATGAAATTCACCGCCTTCTTGACGTTGACCTTGGCCCAGGACGAAAACGACCAGTAAGGCAGGCCAAGCAGCTGGCGAAGCCGCGTCACCACGCGGTTGACCAGCATCGCCGCATCATAGGCGTAGTCGCCGAGATAGGCCAACCAGCGCGCATTGTGGACGACGGTGTCGAACTGGTCGCCATGGATGACGAGAAAGCGTTTGCCGTTGGCAGTCTCGTGGACGACGCGGTCGGCGACGACGATGCCGCCGAAATGCACGCCCTGGAACTGGCGCGCGAATTCGTCGTGATTGCCGGCGATGTAGGTGATGCTGGCGCCCTTGCGCGCCTTGCGCAGCAATTTCTGGACGACGTCATTGTGGCTTTGCGGCCAGTGCCAGTTCCGTCTGAGCCGCCAGCCGTCGACGATGTCGCCGACGAGATAGATGATATCGGCGTCGTGATGGCGCAGGAAATCGATCAGGAACTCGGCCTTCGCCGCCTTCGATCCGAGATGGACGTCGGAGATGAACATGCTGCGGAATGTGCGGGGCTCTGCGCCAGGCATTGGATTCTCACCGTTGCTTCCGAACAGGCTATGCCTCGATTCATGCAACAACCGTATGACGGTTGCGATTGGTCCAGCCGCAAGAGTAGGTTGCGACCCAAATCAGAGGAGAAATCGCCATGGATCTCGGTATTCGCGGAAAAAAGGCCATCGTCTGTGCTTCGAGCAAAGGCCTTGGGCGCGGTTGCGCCATGGCGCTGGCCGAAGCGGGCTGTGATCTGGTCGTCAACGGGCGCAACGCCGACCAACTGGCCAAGACCGCCGCCGAACTGCGCGAAAGATTCGGCGTTGAGGTGACCGAGATCGTGGGCAATGTGTCGAAGCCCGAGGTGCAGAAGGCGCTGCTTGCCGCCTGTCCCGATCCCGATATCCTCGTCAACAACAATGGCGGACCGCCGCTTCGCGATTTCCGCGAGCTCGACCGCGAAAAGATCCTCGAAGGCGTCACCCAGAACATGGTGACCCCTGTCGAGCTGGTTCAGGCTGTGATCGACGGCATGGCCGAGCGCGGCTTCGGCCGCATCGTCAACATCACCTCGCTGTCGGTCTATGTTCCCATTCCCGGCCTCGATCTGTCGTCGGGCGCGCGCGCCGGCCTGACCTCGTTCCTGGCCGGCGTCGCGCGGACGGTGATCGACCGCAATGTGACGATCAACAACATGCTGCCGGGCAAGCTCGACACCGACCGGCTGCGTCCCCCGCATGAAGCCGGCACACCGGAAGATCCGGCTGCTGCCGCCGCACGCAAGGCCCAGGCAGCAGTCAACATTCCGGCCAAGCGGCTCGGCACGCCGGAGGAATTCGGCCAGATTTGCGCCTTCCTGTGCTCGGTTCACGCCGGCTACCTGACCGGGCAGAACATACCGGTGGATGGCGGCCTCTACGTCAGCGCGTTCTAGTGGCAGAATCCAGGGTTGATAGCGGCTGGGAGCGGCGAGAAAAAGGATGTTTTTCCGACCGTCTTTCACGACGGATCCCGAGGCTTGCTGCGGCCGCCCCTGATCCGCCTCCACGCTCTGATGAGAGTGCGACTAGTCTCGCCCCATCAGCGTCTTGATCAGCGTCTCGGCGAGCCAGCTTTCATATTCGTCCGAAGACCAACCCCGCTCCAACACGAGCATGCGATATACGTCGCGGCCGGTATACATCCATAGGATGTCGCGCACGCGGGCTAAGCCGAGTTGGCGCGCGACAGTGACGGATGCGACGAGAAGGTTGGCACGCGCTTCCTGGAGCTTGAAGCGGACGGTCTCCAACTCCGTCTCGATCGCCTTCAGCTCGGGAGACAGGGCCGAGACGCCTCGCATAAGGCCGATCTCCTCACGTTCAGCATCAAGGATGACCCGAGAGATCGAGGCAGTAATACGCAGAATTTCCTCGGGGTCTCTCCCGTTCTCGGCCTGCTTAGCTATCTCCGCATAGCGCGGGCCGAAGAAGGAACGGTCGACCACGGCTCTTAGAATGCCGGTCTTCGACTGGAACAGGGCATAGACGGTCGGTGCCGAAACACCGGCGGCTGATGAGATGTCATTAATCGTGACCTTTTCCACTCCGCGCGCAGTAAAAAGCTCTTTCGCCACATTGAGAATGCGTTGGCGCGTGCCGGAAGCACGCTCCGACCGTAGCCGTGCGTCGTAGCGCCTGCGGGTCTTTGAATTGTCATTCATATTGGATATAGTAAGCTATACCCAATATAACCGCCAGATCATTGAATCAGTAGGCTGGAAGGAGGAGCAGCATGATCGAGTTTGTGCCGATAAACCTCTGGGGGATCGGAACTGCGGTACTCGCAGCCTGGGCTGTCGCTGGGCTTTGGTATTCGCCGCTGCTCTTTATCCGACCGTGGGCAGAGATGTCGGGCGTCGACGGCGCGAAATTCGCCGCCGGCCTGCGGCGGGCGATTGCGGTCGACCTTGCCTCGTTTGCGGTCATGGCGTTTATCCTCGATCAGGTACTTCACGCCTGGGGTGCGCTGACGATCGTCTCGACCGTCCTCTGCACTTTCCTGCTCTGGCTCGGCTTCGTCGCTGTCACGCTGCTGCATTCGGTGACCTATGAGCACCGGCCTCTGCGCTATTATGCGATCAATGCCGGCTATCGCTTGGTCAGCATGATGGCAATGGGCGTGATCCTGACCGTGTTGCGCTAACAAAGGCGCTGTTGTCGACCTGTTCCAGGCATCCGGATTTGCTCGCTCTGCGGCGCAAGTTGACCCAAACGCGACCTTCCGGAACCGATTTTCCTTCCCGAAACCAGACATTGAACGCAACCAGCGCTCATGACCCGAAGCGGCCAAATATCAGATGGAAATATTCGACCATGAGCGGGGGCAGTGCTAAAAGATGACGAGCGGGTTTACGGGCCCTGGCGCGATTCTAACGAATTCCCCAAGCGCTGGCATTGGCACTTTATGGATGACGTTTGGCTGTTGCTGTCCGCCGGTTTGATGAGGCTAGGGAAGCAAAATGAGCGATGTGGACGAACACCTCGATCTGACGGAGATCAACGCCGTCCGCAGGTTGTTGACGTCAAAGCCACGACCGGTGGACTGGGACGAACGCCGGGCGCGGCTCGACGAGGTTGGTTCGGTGTGGCCGATTGCGGACGACATCCGATGCGAGGATGCGGTTCTCGACGGCCTTGAGGGAGAGTGGTCGCTAGCGCCTGAGAGTGACAGGGATAAGGTTCTGCTCTTCTTCCACGGTGGTGGCTACTGCTCCGGCTCTCTCCAAAGTCATCGTCGAATGGTCACCGAGGCAGGTCGAGCAATGGGAATGCGCACCCTCGCGATCGACTATCGACGCGCACCGGAACATCCTTTCCCTGCGCAACATGAAGACGCACTTACCGCATGGCGCTTTCTGAGCCGGCAAGGGATCGCGCCGGACCGCATCGTGGTTGGCGGAGACAGTGCGGGCGGCAACCTCACCCTGTGCTTGGTCAATATATTGCGCGCGGCAGGGGAGCGGTTGCCGCGATGTCTTTGGCTGGTCTCGCCCTGGACGGACCTTTCGATGTCCGGCGCGACACTATCAACTAAGGACGCGATCGACCCTATCATCCACCGGGCGTATTTGGAGGAACTGGCCACCGCCTATGTTCCCCATGGCGTTGGTCGGCGCGATCCCCTGATCTCGCCGTTGTTCGCCGATCTGGGCGGATTTCCCCCAATGCTGATACAAGTCGGTTCGGCCGAGGCGCTGTTGTCGGACGCAACTCGGCTCGCGGAAGCCGCTGGCGCGGCTGACGTCAAAGTACGTCTCGAAATTTGGCCGTATATGATTCACGCTTGGCCGGTTTGGAATGCAGGATTGAGTGCCGGTCGCCGCACTCTTCACAGCGCGGGTGTGTTTGTCCGCGAACATTTATAACCCTGGGTGAGGCATCTGCTGGCGCCACTTTCTCGTTCCCAATCGACGAGACGAATGACAGCATTCCGCAGGCTGCACCCGTTGTAGACATCACACTGGGCGGTGGCGGCCTCTACGTCAGCGCGTTTTGGTACCTAACGCTTGGTACCCGCTGGGAACGCCGGGAGGCGATCCATCTCGGCCGTTCTTGTCAGGAAGTGACGGCTCTGAACGCAGGCGTTGCAGGTGCCGTGCCAGACCATAAGGAGCCGATTTATCGTCCGAAGTCTCAAAGACATCGGCTGCGCTGGCGAGGGGGCGGGTGTGGTGTTGAGCAGCGGGGCTATGATGGCCCCTTCCCGCGCCGGCCGCCGCTACAGTGCATAGGGCCATTCGTCCGGCACGAAGCGATAGGCGTCGCCATCGCGCGCCACATGGCCGATGCCGGGGAACGGCAAATGCATGCCGGCGATCAGCATCCGGTCGGCAGCGACCCGGTCGAGGGTCCGCTTGCGCGTTTCGGCAGCCAGCTTGGAATCGACATCGAAGGCGATGCTCCAATCCGGGCGCGCGAACTGGTAGGTCGCCATGTGCACGACATCGCCCCAGATGAACAGCGCCTCACCGTCCGATTCCACGATGAAGCCGGCATGGCCCGGAGTGTGGCCGGGCAGCGGCACGGTGCGGATCGAGCCGAGCGCCTCGCGCTCGCCGTCCACTTGCCGCAGGCGATCCGCATAAGCGGCGGCAGCCTTGCGTGCCCCGATGAAGAACGGCTTTGCTTCGTCCGGCGCCTGGTTCATGTTCGCATCGTCGTGCCAGAAGGCGTAGTCGGCGGCGGTGACGACGAGTTCGGCATTGGGAAACAGCGCCTGGCCGGCGGGAGTCAGCACGCCGTTGATATGGTCGGGATGCATGTGGGTAATCAGCAATGTATCGATCTGGTCCGGAGAGACGCCGGCCGCCTCGATAGCGGCCGGGAGTCGGCCGAGTGACGGGCCCATGCTGTCCGACGTACCGGCGTCGACGAGCACCAGACGGTCGCCCAGATTGATGAGATAGGCATTGACCGGTGCGCGGCGCGGTCCGGGCTTCTGGAAGCTGGCCTCAGCCAGCCGCTCCGCATCGGCCTCAGCGAGCCCGATGACCAGCTCGGAACCAATGTCGATATAGCCATCTAGTAGCGCCGTAACCTGGACCGATCCCACGTTGCTGCGCAGCGCGCCAAGCGTTGCGGCGTCGACCAGCGGCGCTCGGGCCACCGCCGGAACGGATACATTGGCTAGGAGAGTGCCGCCGGTTAGGCCGGCACCGGCGAGAAAATGACGGCGGGAAAGCGGCATTGCATCGTCTCCAGTTTGGGGATCTAGAGCTCCAGGCGGAGCAAGGCGGGTCTATGTCATAGGCTCAGCTTTTTGAACTTGCCGATTCCTTATATGTCTTATTATTCTTGTTTATTAATCACGACGGAGAGTTGCCATCATGGACCGCTTGACCGAGCTGACCAGCTTCGTACGCGCCTGCGATACCGCCAGCTTCTCGGCGGCAGCGCGCGAGTTGGGCTTGAGCCAGCCGGCCGTCAGCCAGCAGATCCGCGCACTGGAAAAGCGTCTAGGGGTCCGGCTCTTTGACCGTACGACTCGCCATGTTTCGCCGACGGAAGCCGGCCGGCGTTATCTGGAGCGTGCCCGCGACATCATCGAGCGCCTCGAGGAGGCGGACCGCAGCGTCGGCTGCCTCGAATCGAAGATGTGCGGACGTCTTGCCGTCGGCGCGCCGGCCAGCTTCGGCGCAGGTGTGCTTGGCAGCTACCTGATCGAGTTCAAGCGCGCCTATCCGGAACTGTTGCTCGACGTGGCGCTGACCGACAGTTTCGTCGATGTGATCGCAGAGGGGCTCGACGTGGCGATCCGTATGGGGACCATCGATGACGACCGGCTGATCGTGCGCAAGCTCGGCGTGATCGGGCGCTGCCTTGCGGCGACGCCAGAGTATCTCGACCGCAGGGGCCGGCCGCGACGCCCGGAAGATCTCGCCGACCATGATTATCTGCTTTACGCCCACATCAGGAAGCGCGATGTCGTGCCGCTCACCGGCCCGGGCGGCGAAAAGGCCGAGGTGCGAATCCGGCCGGCCATGCGCTCCGACAATTCGCTGCTCAATCATCAGGCGTTGCTGTCCGGCGTCGGCATCGGCCTCGGGCACAGGGTGATACTCGATCCGCTCATCGCCGAAGGCTTGCTCGAACATGTGCTGCCGGACTGGCACTATGCGCCGCACCATGTGCATGCGGTCTATCCATCGAACCGCTTCATTCCGTTGAAGGTTAGGCGGTTCGTTGCCGGCTTCGCCGACCACCTCGCCGCGATGGGTGCGTTCATCGATGACAAAAAAGCATGTACATCCAAGGAAACGGCGCCGGCCCAGTGAAGCTGACGTTTGTACGCGCAGGGAAATGGCGGAGACGGGGGAGTCGAGATGTGGCGCGGCGGAGATAGGCGTAGCCCCGCAACCGCGCAGTGAGTAGCTGTCGGGTGGACGGTAGCCGCAAAGCCTGGAGGCGGTCGACCTGACACAGTTGCGGCTGCTGCTCCCGCAGGACACATGAACTGCCCTTCGTGGTCATTCCTCCTGCCGATCGAGAAACCGCTTCACGGCGCCGAGGAACACACCGCGCCCTGCGGCCTCACGGTCGAGATGCACGAAGTGGGTAGCGTCCGGGATGTTCAGGCGTTCCGCTTTTGGTGCTTCGTCCACAATTGCCTTCGCATCCTCCGGTCGGCTCCAGAAATCCCGTCCGGAACGGATGACGAGCACCGGCATGGTGAGCGCCGCCGCCGACAATTGCCGGCGATCGAACGCGAGTTCGAAGCTGTCGGCCATGGCGCCGCTCGGTGACCGGAAACTCGGCGGCTGGCGCGTCGACGCCGTCTCGTCGGAGGCGAGTGCCGCATCACCATAGGCCGCGGCCACCGCGGGATCGCGCCACTGAGCCTTGTCCGCGGCCGGGATGCTGTCGTCCCAGGCGGTGAACAGGCTCGGACGTGTATTCAGCCGATAACCGCCGAACGCATGGACATTGAACGTCCCAGGCCGATCCGGATTTTCGAGCAGCGAGCCGGTGCCAAGAGTGGGATGCTGGTCTGAGCCTCCATACAGGGTGTTGTAGAGGATGAGCCGATCAACCGTCTACGGAAACCGGCTGGCATAGGCGCCGGCCCAATGCCCGCCGGTGGCCCAGCCGACGAGGCTGATCCTCGAAACGTCGCTCCATTTCGCGATGCCGTCGACCGCTGCGGAAATATCCGCCACGACGTCTTCGGTGCGCATCAGGGGAGCGGACTTGTCCGGCGGCCTGTCCATGGCCACAGGACGGCTCGATGCGCCGTAGCCGCGAAGATCCAGGACATAGACAAGGTGCCCGCCCGCCGCGAGGTCGGCGGCAATCGATCCGCCCCGCAACAGGCAGACAAGACGGCGCACCTCCCGGACGAAGAGGCGCTCGCCCGTCGGTAGTTCGACGAACCTGTCGGCCCTGACGAGATCCGGCTCGCCTGCCGGGACTGGAGCCGCAGCCATGATGGCTGCGGCGAGCACAAGGGGAAAGGCGGTGAAATGGGACATGATGATATCTCCGATCGCAATCGCGTTTGGCAAAGATTGCCAGCTATTCGATATCTTATCGATGACGTATTTGAGCGCGTTTGATATCGTCAAGATATGGAACTTCGGCACTTGCGACATTTCCTCGCCGTCGCGGAGGAATTGCATATGGGGCGTGCCGCACTGCGGCTGGCCATGGCGCAGCCTCCGCTTAGTCAATCGATCGGTCGCCTGGAGAAAGAACTCGGCGTCAAACTGTTCGAGCGGGCCAACCGCCGCCTGACCTTGACGCGCGCCGGCGCGGCCTTCGTGGAGGAGGCGCGGGCATCGGTACTGCACGCCGATGCGGCGCTTCACGTCGCCCGCGCAGCGCATGACGGCGAAGCTGGCGAGATCAGGATCGGCTTCGTGTCGGCGGCTCTGTACGAACATCTGCCGCATCTCCTATCCCGGCTTCGCGAGACATATCCGGACATCCATCCAAAGCTCATCGAGGTGTCCACCAATGAGCAGATTGCGGCGCTGTCGCGGAATGAGATCGACATCGGTTTCGTGCATCCACCGCTCGGTACTGACGAACGTCTCGACGTCCATGGCTATCCTGCTGAAGATCTTATCGCGGTTCTGCCTGATGACCGGCACACGCACGGGGTGACGCTGACGGACATCGCCCGCCACGGCCTCATCATGTTTCCGGCTGCACAAGGCCCGGCACTCCACGCCCGCATCATGGACACGTTCACCAAGGCTGGTCTCGAGGTGCGGATCGTCCAGGAGGCAGCGCGGGCACTGATCATGCTCTCGCTCGTAGCCGCCGGCTTTGGAGCGGCGCTGCTGCCACGATCGACCCAGCGCCTTGTGTTTCAGGGCGTCCGCTATGCAGCGATCGCAGACGTATCGCTGCCCGCCTGGCCACTTGCCGTGATCGCGAAACGGCGGCCACGGCCGGCGATTGTCGATAGCGTCTGGAAACTGCTTGAGGCTCGTTCAGACGTGAGTTGACCGCCCGCGACTGGACACGCCCGGCGGCGCGACGCGCTCGATGACATCCGCGCCGGCCGCAACAAGGCAGGTGAGGATTTCAGCGCAACAATCTGACATGGTATGGTTTTCCACGATCCTTTCCTCTAATTGGCGGTTGCGTCATTTGGCATCGTGAAAAACCAGCGCTGCACGCTAAAAGTACTTAAGGCAGGATCGCAGGGAGGCCCGTATGCAAGGCGAAAACAGAAAAGCAGCCCAGTCGGACCTCGACGAAGCCGCCCTCTATTTCCACAAGCACCCACACCCTGGAAAGCTTGAAATCCAGGCGACAAAGCCGCTCGGCAACCAGCGCGACCTGGCGCTTGCCTATTCGCCGGGCGTGGCGGTGCCCTGTCTCGAAATCCGAGACTAGACGGCTGCCGTAAGCTCCTTGCATTGACCCTCATTGCGTCTTACGTTTGGCGCATCGATCAAGTGAGGGTATGATAATGCCCGAGACTGCAACCCTGTCCTCGAAGTTCCAGATATCGATCCCCAAGGCGATCCGGACCGCCCAGCATTGGGAAGCGGGTTTGACCTTGGCCTTCATCCCGAAGGGAACGGGCGTGCTACTCGTCCCTGTGCCGAAGCGGGAAGCGCTGAAGGGGCTGGCGAAGGGCGCTTCGGCGACGGAATATCGCGACCGGTCGGACCGTTTCTGATGGTGCTCGTCGATACCTCGGCTTGGATCGAATGGCTGATAGGCTCTCCGACTGGAGAGCAGGTGGCAGAGCATCTGCCCGAGCGAGCCGACTGGCTCGTTCCGACCATTGTGCAGTTGGAACTCGCAAAATGGCTCACTCGCGAAGTAGGCGAAGACAAAGCCGATCAGACCATCGCCTTTACGCAGGTCTGTACGGTGGTCCCGCTTGACACGGAAATCGCGCTAGCGGCCGCCGAAGCCTGCCGGAAGCACAAATTGGCGACCGCAGATGCGATCATTTTCGCGACCGCTCGGGCGCATGACGCGACGCTCCTGACTTGCGACAAGCATTTCGAGAGCCTGCCAGTCGTCACCCTCATCGAAAAGATTTAGCGCTGACATTGTTGGGCCGCGGGGTGATGTCGGCTCCGGCAGTTCACGACCGAGGGCGTGTGAAAACTCGGCACGTCGGTCAAGACGTAGAATTTTCTCCTCCGCCCAAGCGAACAGAAGCGCGCTCGTATTCGATGCGGCTCGCGCGTGAAGGTCGTTTTCCACCCGTTGCAGACATACAAACTGGGATGTCGGCGTAGCTCGCCGCAGCGCGCCGCCCCGCGTCCAGCATTTCGATGGGACCACGCAGCGGGACGCTATGCGAAGCCAAAGGCCGCACTTTGCGACATATCACCTCTCGAAAAGCCTTGGCTGCATGCTAAGAGACTCAAAACAGCAAACGGACTGGACTGAGGAGCGGCCGGCATGCAAGGCGGAAACAAAAAAGCAGCCCGGTCGGACCTCGACGAAGCCGCACTCTATTTCCACAAGCATCCACGCCCTGGAAAGCTTGAAATCCAGGCAACAAAACCGCTCGGCAACCAGCGCGATCTGGCGCTTGCCTATTCGCCGGGCGTCGCGGCGCCCTGTCTGGAAATCCGCGACAATCCGGCAGCCGCCGCCGACTACACGGCGCGCGCCAATCTGGTTGGTGTCGTCTCCAACGGTACGGCGGTGCTCGGCTTGGGCAATATCGGCCCGCTGGCCTCCAAGCCGGTGATGGAAGGCAAGGCGGTGCTGTTCAAGAAATTCGCCGGCATCGACGTCTTCGACATCGAGATCGACGCGCCTGACATCGAGCGGATGGTCGAGACGATCTCGGCGCTGGAGCCGACCTTCGGCGGCATCAACCTCGAGGACATCAAGGCGCCCGAATGTTTTGAGGTCGAGGAACGGCTGAAGGCCCGCATGGCCATACCGGTCTTCCACGACGATCAGCACGGCACCGCGATCATCGTTGCCGCCGCCGTGCTCAACGGGCTGGAATTTGCCGGCAAGACGATCTCCGACATCAAGATCGTCACCTCCGGCGCCGGGGCAGCGGCCCTCGCCTGCCTCAACTTGCTGGTTTTGCTCGGCGCGCGCATCGAAAACATCTGGGTCACCGACCGTTTCGGCGTCGCCTACAAGGGCCGCGTCGACGAGATGGATCGCTGGAAGGACCCCTATGTGAAGGACACCGAGGCACGCACGCTGGCCGATGTACTGCCGGGCGCCGACGTGTTCCTGGGCCTTTCGGCCGCCGGCGTGCTGAAACCGGAATTGCTCCAGCACATGGCGCCAAAACCGCTGATCCTGGCCTTGGCCAACCCCAACCCCGAGATCATGCCGGAAGCGGCACGGGCGGCGCGACCCGACGCGATGATCTGCACCGGCCGTTCCGATTTTCCCAACCAGGTCAACAACGTACTCTGCTTTCCTTACATTTTCCGTGGCGCGCTGGACTGCGGCGCCAGCGCCATCAACGAAGAGATGAAGATGGCTGCGGTGCGGGCGATCGCAGCCCTTGCCCGCGAGGAACCGTCTGACGTCGCCGCCCGCGCCTATTCCGGCGAAACGCCGATCTTCGGGCCCGATTTCCTGATCCCCTCGCCGTTCGATCCCAGGCTGATCCTGCGCATCGCGCCGGCGGTGGCCAGGGCCGCCTGCGACACCGGCGTCGCGACACGGCCGATCACCGACTTCGCCGCCTATATCGATACGCTCAACCGCTTCGTCTTCCGCTCCGGCCTGGTCATGAAGCCGGTGTTCACGATGGCCAAGACGTCGAGCGCCAAGCGCGTCATCTATGCCGACGGCGAGGACGAGCGCGTGCTGCGCGCCGCCCAGGTGGTGCTGGAGGAAGGCATCGCCGAGCCGATCCTGATCGGCCGCCCGCACGTCATTGAAGTCAGGCTGAAACGCTACGGGCTGCGCATCAAGCCGGGCGTCGATTTCGGCCTGATCAATCCCGAGGACGATCCGCGTTATCGCCACTATGTCGACCTTTTGATCGAACTCGCCGGCCGGCGTGGCGTCACGACGGAGGCCGCGCGCACCATGGTGCGCACCGACAACACGGTGATCGCCGCACTTGCCCTCAAGCGTGGCGACGCCGACGCCATGGTCTGCGGCCTGGAAGGACGGTTCGAGCGGCATTTGCGCAATGTCACCCTGATCATCGGCCCGCGCGCCGGCATCAAGGATCACGACCTGTCGACGCTTTCGATGCTGATCTCGCAGCGCGGCATCATTTTCCTCACCGACACCCATGTCACCGTCGATCCGACCGCCGAGGAGATCGCCGAGATGACGGTGCTGGCGGCCGAGGAAATCCAGCGCTTCGGCATCGAGCCAAAGGCCGCCCTGCTGTCGCATTCGGATTTCGGCTCACGCGACTCGCCAAGCGCGCTCAAGATGCGGCAGGCAGCGGCGATCCTGGCGCGCATCGCGCCGGACCTGCAATGCGACGGCGAGATGCATGCCGACTCGGCTCTGTCGGAGCCGCTGCGCCAGCGGGTCTATCCGCATTCGCGGCTGAAGGGCGAAGCCAATCTGCTGGTCTTCCCCAATCTCGATTCGGCCAACATCACGCTCACTGCGCTGCGCGCGATGATGGACGCGCTGCATGTCGGGCCGATCCTGCTCGGCACCGACAGGCCGGCGCATATATTGACGCCGTCGGTGACGTCACGCGGCGTCGTCAACATGACGGCGCTCGCGGTGGTCGAAGCGGCCCACAAGGCGCAGGCGGTCGTAAGTCTGGGCGAAGCCGGCCTTTCGCGGTAAGATAAATGAACAGTTAACCGCAGACGCGGTAACCTTCGCAACCGACGAGGCAAGCGGAGTTCCGGATGGGCGGGTGGTGGAAGCTGACGCAAGCCGCCGCATCAACTGTCGAGGTTGGCGCTGCCCCTCATCGCCCTGCCCGTCCTCCGCAGCAGCTGCGCTGCAGCTGCGGAGGGTGCACCGGGTACTTCTCCCCGTATGGTGACGGGGAGAAGGGGGCTGGCCGCAGTCTCGGCGCCCTGCCTGCGACGCCGGTGATTGGCGAAACCGGTGACAAAAGCGCCCCTCTCCCCGTCCCTATACGGGGAGAGGATGCCGGCAGGCAGGTGAGGGGCAGCACCAACGCCCGGGGCGAGAAACCGCTAAAACTGACGCGCGCCGCAGCACTGCTCGGTGCCCTGGCATTGTCAGGCTTTGCCGCCACCGAACTGCGGGCCGCCTCCGGTGTTTGCCGGCAGCTGGAAGCCGATCTCGCGGCCGCTTCGCGCGGTGGCGGCACCAAGCCGGCCCTGCTCAGGAAACATGACGATGCAATCGTGCGGCAGCGCCAGCAGATTTCAAAGGCCGTCAGCCAATCCAGCCGCGCCGGCTGCGGCTTTTCGCTGTCGCGCCGCAACGCCAACGCATGCGCCACACTCGACGCCACCATCGATCGCATGGCAGCCAATCTCGACGGCTTGCAAGCCACGCGCGCTGAACTCGCCGGCGACGGCTCGCACCGCAATCGCGCACGCATATTGGCTTCGCTCGACGCCAATGGCTGCCGCGATGATGCGGCGCCGCCAAAGCCGGCACCGAGCCGCGACGCCAGCCGTGGAACCGGCGAGAAAAACTTACTCGACCAGCTTTTGGGCAGCGACGCAATTGAACCCGGCGCGCCCGACCGGCCTGAAGAGCCCGATCAAGCTGTGGGCCCGCGCGACATCCGCAACATGCTCGATAATGCCGATGACATGGGCCAGCCGCACGGCGAATTCCGCACCATGTGCGTGCGCACCTGCGACGGCTATTTCTTCCCGATGTCGAACGCCGCCTCGCTGGGCGATTTCGAGCGCGACCAGAAGAACTGCGATTCGAGTTGCCCCGGCACCGAGATGCAGGTGTTTTATGCGCGCGGCTTTGGCGACGACTCGGGCGGCATGACGTCTTCGGTAACCGGCAGGCCCTACAGCGAGCTGCCGACCGCCTATCTCTACAAGCAGCCCGCGCGTCCGCCGGCCTGCGGCTGCAACGCCGCGCGAAATTTCGAGATCATTGCCGGCAACCCGCCAGGCCCGGAACAGCCTGACCCCGCCGACCCCGCGAGTTTGGCCAATGGCGAAGGCCGGCTCGATCGCGAAGCCATCGAGCCCCGTGCCGCAAAACCCTCGCCGACGACCTTGCCGCCGCCGGAGCAGCGCAAGGTCAGGGTCGTCGGGCCAACGTTCCTTCCCGACCCAGCAGCGGCAACAGATCTGCAAGCTCCGGCCCCGAGGGCTGGCCCGTAAGCGCCAGCCTGAGCGGCGTGAACAGCGCTTTGCCCTTGCGGCCGGTTGCTTCCCTGATCCTGCCGGTCCACTCCATCCAGACCGACCCGTTCCAGGGGTCTTCCGGCAAAAGGTCGAACGCCTGGCGAAGGAACTCGCGGTCGGGGTCGGAAAAGTCCGGCTGCTCCTGCGGGCCGTCGCGAAGTGTGCGCCACCAGATTGCTGCATCGGCCAGCCTGTCGAGATTGCCGCGCACCGCCAGCCAGAAGGGCTCCGCCTGTTCGCCGGAAATGCCGAGCACGATCAGCCGGTCGCGCGCCTCGGAAAACGGCATATGGTGCAGCAGCGTGCGATTGAGCACGAAAAGCTCGTCCGGATCGAATTTGGCCGGGGATTTCGATGTCGCCGCCGGATCGAAGCGCTCGGCAAGCTCAGCCATCGTCTGCACCGCGACGACGTTTTCCGAGGTGCCGACGAGCACCGCCAGCGAGGCGACCGCCATCGGCTCGATGCCGGTCTCGCGCAGGCTTTCGATGGACAGCCCGCCGCTCCGCTTCGACAGGCCCTCGCCCGATGCGGTGGTCAACAGATTGTGGTGGCCGAACACCGGCGGCTCGGCACCCAGCGCCTGGAACAAGGCCAACTGCACGCCGGTATTGGTGACATGATCGTCCCCGCGGATGACATGGCTGATCCCCATCTCGATGTCGTCGACCACCGAAGGCAGAGTATAGAGATAGGTGCCGTCCTCGCGCATCAGAACCGGGTCGGAAAGCGAGGCGAGGTCGACGGTTTCCTCGCCGCGCACCAGATCGTTCCAGTGGATTTCGGTGCGCTCCGGCTGCAGCGGATCGCTGGTGAAATTGGGCAGCAGAAAGCGCCAATGCGGCCGGCGGCCATCGGCCTGGTATTCGGCGACCTGCTCAGCCGTCAGCGTCAGTGCCTCGCGGCCGTAGACCGGCGGCAAGCCGCGCGTGCGGCGCACCTTGCGCCTGAGATCGAGCTCTTCCGGTGTTTCGTAGCAAGCATAGAGAAGGCGCGCCGCCTTCAATTTCTCCACCGCCGCATCGTAAATCTCGAAGCGCCGTGACTGGTATTCCGTAGCGTCGGGAAAGATGCCCAGCCAATGCAGGTCGTAGAGGATGGCGTCGGAGAATTCCTGCGTCGAGCGCGCGACGTCGGTGTCGTCGAAGCGCTGGATGAATCGGCCCTTGTTGTTCATGGCGAACAGCCAGTTGAACAGCGCAGTGCGCGCATTGCCGATATGAATGCGGCCGGTGGGTGATGGGGCGAAACGGACGGTAACTGTCATGAATGGGGCGTACCGGATGGTTTTGCTGTTGACAAGACACGCCCCCGCGCTTGGCCGCAGACATAAGACATGACGAAGGCGATGAAAAGGCGGCAGCGCCGCGCGTTTTAGCGCATCGGCCCGAAAATCGGAACCGATTGCGGAAAGCACGATGCGCAGATTCAAAGTTGTTGGACGCGCGCGGCGCTGCAAGTCGTCAGATCGCCAGCCCCTTGGTCAATTCGAGCGCCTGGCGCTCGAACAGCCGGCGGTAGATGCCGCCTTGCAGCCGGATCAGCTGATCATGCGAGCCCTCCTCGACGATGCGGCCGCGATCGAACACCAGAAGCCTGTCCAGCGCTCGCACCGTCGAAAGCCGGTGCGCGATGACCAGCGTCGTGCGGCCGACCATCAACCGCTCCATCGCCTGCTGGATCAGCACCTCCGATTCCGAATCGAGGCTCGACGTCGCCTCGTCCAGAATGAGGATCCGCGCGTCGGCAAGGAAAGCCCGCGCGATCGCCACCCGCTGGCGCTCGCCGCCCGATAGTTTCACGCCGCGCTCGCCGACCAGCGTGCCATAGCCTTTCGGCAGATCGACGATGAAGTCGTGCGCGCTTGCCAGCCGTGCGGCACGCTCAATCTCGGCCTGCGTCGCGCTCGGCCGGGCATAGGCGATGTTTTCGGCCAGCGACCGGTGGAACAGGATCGGCTCCTGCTGGACGATAGCGATCTGCCCGCGCAGCGACGCCTGCGCCACCCCGGAAATATCCTGGCCGTCGATCAGGATCGTTCCCGCGTTCACGTCGTAAAGCCGCTGGATCAGCTTGACGAAGGTCGTCTTGCCCGAACCCGAATGGCCGACCAGCCCGACGCGCTCGCCCGGCGCGATGTCCACCGAAAAGTCGCGATACAGCGGCAGTCGGTGGCTGCCATAATGGAAGGTGACGTTGTCGAAGCTGATGCGGCCGTCGGTGATGCGGATCGGCCTGACGCCGGGCACATCCTCGATGCCGAGCGGCTCGAACTGGAAGTCGACCAGTTCCTCCATGTCGTTGATCGAGCGCTGCAAATTGCGGATGTGCGTGCCGATATCGCGCAGATAGCCTTGCAGCACGAAGAACGAGGTCAGCACGAAGGTGACATCGCCGGCGCTCGCCTGCCCCCACGCCCACAAAAGCAGCGAAAATCCGATCACCGCTGTTCGCAGAAGCAGCGGCATCGATCCTTGCGTGGTGCCGTTGATGGTGCCGCGCACCCAGGTGCGGCGCGTGCGGGCGCGCCATCTGGCGACGACCTTGGCGAGGCGTGTTTCCTCGCGTTCCTCGGCGCCAAAGCCCTTGACCACGGCGTTGCAGCTCACCGCATCGGCCAGAGAGCCGCCAAGGCGCGTGTCCCAAGCATTGGCAAGCCTTGCCGCGGGCGCGACATAGCCAAGCGACAGCAGCGCCGTCACTGCGATGAACAGCACCGAGCCTGCGGCGACGACAGCACCCATCAGCGGCCAGAACCAGCCGAGCAGCAGCGTCGAGCCGACGAGCATGACGACGGACGGCAGCAGCGCGATCAGGATCGTGTCGTTGAGCAGGTCGAGCGCCCACATGCCCCGGGTTATCTTGCGCACGGTGGATCCGGCGAAGCTGTTGGCGTGCCAGTCGGTGGAGAAACGCTGGACCCGGTGGAAGGCGTCGGCGGCGATATCCGCCATCATCTTCAGGGTCAATTCGACGATGGCCATGAAGGCGAGGTTGCGCAGCACGAC
The DNA here is from genome assembly GCF_055811335.1 of Mesorhizobium sp. WSM4847. Lineage (NCBI taxonomy): Bacteria > Pseudomonadati > Pseudomonadota > Alphaproteobacteria > Hyphomicrobiales > Phyllobacteriaceae > Mesorhizobium > Mesorhizobium sp. WSM4847. The sequence continues at coordinate 157,751 of NZ_JBVVPY010000005.1, forward strand.
ACCGGTGAGCGCCAGCGCCACCAGCATCGAAAAGGCCGCCATCGCCGCGTCCCAGGCGACATCGTCGGCCGCAGCACTGCTGGCGACGGCGTCGACCAGCCGGCCGGAATAGAGCGGCGTCAGCACGTCGGCCAAGGTCGACAGCAGGAATGTGCCCATGATGAGCGAAAGCCGCCACGGCTGGCGCCGCCAATGACTGAGCGTGAAGCCAAGGACGCTGCGAAAGGCGCCGGCGCGCAAATCGATCTGAAAACGAGCCATGATGTCATTCGGGCGCAAACGAGCCCGGTCCCGGTAAGGTCGAAATTGAGAAAACCGCGTTGGGCGCGTGAGTGCCCGGGAATGCGGAAGGTTCGGCATATTGGCGGCTCGCCCGAATACGGGCGGCGACCGGCATCGACGAATGCCTGTTGTCAGATTGCCTGGCCGTGAAGCTGAAAAACCTTCCGGCGCGCCCTCTGAGACCTAGGCTTCGCGGCCTCGCATAACGATGTCAAATCCTGGCATTCGGTCCTCCCATTAGAGCGACGTGCGTCCATTCGGACACACAAAGTTCGCTCTAACTTCTTGAATCTGCGCATCGTGCTTTCTGAAAATCGATTTCGATTTTCAGGCCGATGCGTAGGGATCGCGGAAAGGCGTTTATAGAGTCGCGTCAACGCCGCGCCAAGTCAGTGGAAGGCCAAAAGTGCATCTGGTCCAACTGGTGAGGCGATTTTGCAACAATCGCGGGTTGTGCACTTCCTCGCGGCAGCCACTTTCACAGCAGCAAAAAACGGCGATCTATCCGCCGTCCCTGAACCGGTTGGTGATGGGATAACGGCGGTCGCGGCCGAAATTCTTTTTGGTGATCTTCACGCCCGGCGCTGCCTGCCGGCGCTTGTATTCGGCAATGTAGAGCAGGTGCTCGATGCGCGTCACCGTTGCCCGGTCGTGGCCGCGGGCCACGATCTCGTCGACACCCATCTCGTTCTCGACCAGACACTCCAATATGTCGTCCAGCACCGGATAGGGCGGCAGCGAATCCTGATCCGTCTGGTTCTCGCGCAGTTCCGCCGACGGCGCCTTGTCGATGATGTTGTTCGGGATCACCTCGCCGGATGGGCCCAGCGCACCCGGCGGCACATGCGTATTGCGCCAGCGCGCCAGCGCATAGACCTGCATCTTGTAGAGGTCTTTTATCGGGTTGAAGCCGCCATTCATGTCGCCGTAGAGCGTGGCGTAGCCGACCGACATCTCGCTCTTGTTGCCGGTGGTCACCACCATCGAGCCGAACTTGTTGGAGATCGCCATCAAAATGGTGCCGCGCGCGCGGCTCTGCAGGTTTTCTTCGGTGATGCCTTCCTTGGTTCCCTCGAAAAGCTGCGTCAGCGTATGCAGGAATCCCTCGACCGGCTCGAAGATCGGCACGATGTCGTAACGGCAGCCGAGCGCGCGGGCGCAATCCTCGGCGTCTTTGAGCGAGTCCTTCGAGGTGTAGCGGTAAGGCATCATCACGGCGCGCAGCCGCTCCTCGCCGAGCGCATCGACGGCAAGTGCGGCGCAGATCGCCGAATCGATGCCGCCGGAAAGACCGAGCACGACATTCCTGAAACCGTTCTTGTTGACGTAGTCGCGCAGGCCCAGCATGCAGGCGCGGTAATCGGCCTCCTCCTTTTCCGGGATTTTCGACATCGGTCCTTCGGAGTAGACCCAGCCATCAGGACCATTTCCAAGTTGCGCGCCTGCGGCGGCGTTATTTCTATTTTGCGCGCCTGCGGCGGCGCGGTTGCGCTTCCAGGTGGTGACGTTGACCGTTTCCTCGAACTGGCTCATCTGGAAGGCCAGCGTCTTGTCGGCGCCGATGGCAAACGACGCGCCGTCGAAGATCAGTTCGTCCTGGCCGCCAAGCTGATTGGCGTAGATGATCGGCAACCCGCATTCGATGACCTGGCGGATGACAATCTGGTGGCGAACATCGACCTTGCCGCGATAATAGGGCGAGCCGTTCGGCACCAGCAGGATTTCAGCACCGCTTTCGGCCAGCGTCTCGCAGACGCCGACATCGCCCCAAATATCTTCGCAGATCGGAATCCCCAGGCGCACGCCGCGGAAATTGACCGGCCCCTGGATTTCAGGGCCGGCCTGGAAGACGCGCTTCTCGTCGAATTCGCCGTAGTTCGGCAGATCGAGCTTGTAGCGCTCGGCAAGGATCTTGCCGCCATCGGCAAAGATGATCGAATTGTGCGTGCCGCTCTTGCGCTTCAGCGGGGTGCCAATAATGAAGCCAGGCCCGCCATCGGCAGTATCGCCAGCGAAATCCTGCGCCGCCCGCTCGCAGGCCTTCAGGAACGCCGGTTTCAGCACCAGGTCTTCGGGCGGATACCCAGCAAGGAAAAGCTCGGTGAACAGCACGATGTCGGCGCCCTGGCGAGCGGCATCCGCCCTCGCCTCGCGCGCCTTGGCGAGATTGCCGGCGACATCGCCAACCGTTGGATTGAGCTGGGCGACGGCGATGCGCAATATGTCGGAAGCGGTCTTGTCGGTCATGCCTGCTGACTTAGCGCGACAGAATTGGCCGGGCAATGGCGTTTGCTTGGACCACCCCAGACCGAATGACCTAGGTCATTCGTGTCAGACCGTATGACACATGTCATTTCTAAGACCGATCGGACCGCCGGATACCGATCGCGTCCTATTCGCCCATATATTCGCGCAATGCCTGCGGCGAATGGTTTTCGCCGATCGACATCGCCAGGATGCGCGAAATATGCCGGCGCGGCAGCCCGGTGTCCGCCGCCCAGGCATTGATCTGGTTCTGGATCTTGTCGAGATCCCGCTTCGAGGTCGGGTGTTCGGCGATGTCCAGGCCGGCGTCGCGCAGTGCGGCCGCCATGTCGCCTGAGATGATGAAGGCGTCCCACTCCAGCCACCTCAAAAAATACTGGCCGGTATTGCCGCCGAGCCGGCTGCCATGCTTGCCGAGATAGGCCATCAGTCCAACCTGGTCGTCTTCTGGCCAGTCGGCGAGGAACCTGCCAAAGCCGCCGTGCTCCTTCGACACAAGCTCGACGAAAGCCGCGTTGTCGCGAACCGCCTTGATCTTCTGCGGATTGCGCACGATGCGCTCGTCGGCCGTCAGTTCGTGCCAGAAATCGTCAGGCTGGAACAACAGCCGCTTCGGCTCGAAGCCGAGAAAAGCTTGTTCGAAACCCGGCCATTTCTGCTCGATGACGCGCCAGACGAAACCCGCGGCAAAAACACGCTCGGCCATCGTCGACAGGATGCGGTCGTCGCTAATGTCAGCCACCGCGGCATTGTCGGGCATCGGCCCCAGCAGCGACGCCAGCACCGCTTCCCCGCCCTTGCGTTTGGCCGCGCGGGCGCGGATTTTCTGAAAATCCATCATTGTTTCCTCACCCTGTCGCGTCAATCTACCACTTCCCGCGCGAACCGGCAGCCTCTAGGTCTATGCGGACGCTGACGACGGAGGCGACAATGAACAAGACGATCGAAGATCTGGCAAACCGCTGGCTGCGGCGAAGGCCGGATGGCCTAAGCCAGGTCGAGAGCCAGGTGCTGCAAAGCACGCTCGAACGCACCACGATCGCGAAGGACACCAACAAGGCCGTCGCTTTTCACCAGACGTTTGGCGACCGCCTCGCCGATACCATCGCCCGGATCGGCGGTTCGTGGTCCTTCATCCTGGTCTTCATCGCCTTCCTGATCCTGTGGACGTCAGGCAATGCCTGGCTTTTGTCGCGCGACGCCTTCGATCCCTATCCCTTCATCTTCCTCAACCTTATCCTGTCGATGGTCGCTGCACTGCAGGCGCCGGTGATCATGATGGCGCAGAACCGCCAGGCCGAGCGCGACCGCATCGACGCCGCCCACGACTACGAGGTCAATCTCAAGGCCGAGATCGAGATCATGGCGCTGCATGAGAAGCTGGACGAAATGCGCCACAGCCAGATCGTTGGCATGCGCGACGAGATCGCGCAGCTGACCGAACAGGTGAAGCGGATCGACGAGATACTGTCGAAGCAGCGGACGCCTTCATGACGGATGCCATCCACAACCTCATCGAGCAATATGGGCTGATTGCCGTCTTCCTGGGCTGTGTCGCCGAGGGCGAAAGTGCCGCCCTCCTCGGCGGTTTTTTCGCGCATCAGCATGTTTTCGTCCTGTGGCAGGCGTTCCTGGCGGCCGCCATCGGCGCCTTTGCCGGCGACAGCTGTTTCTTTATCCTCGGACGAAGCTTCGCCGACCATCCGTTCGTGGTCAAACTGAAGGGCCGGCCGGGTTTCAGCCACGCCTATCGTCTTGTCTCCACCCATCCCGACATTTTCGTGCTGACGAACCGCTTTATCTATGGCCTGCGCCTTGTCGGCGGCATCGCGGCCGGATTGTCCGGCATCGGCGTGACGCGCTTTGTCATTCTCAACGCCATTTCATCGATGGTCTGGGCCGGATTGTTCACCACCATCGGCTATGTGTTCGGGCTGGGCGCGGAGCGCATCGTCGGCCAGGCGTTGGTCCGTCACGAGCGATTGTTGATCGCCCTGGCGATTGGCCTGGCAGCAGCGATCCTCGCCTGGTTCATCGCTCACACCATTGCCAAGAAGGAGCGCAGCAAGGAGACGTGAGAATCAGCCGATGCCGAGCGCCCGGTCCCCACGATCGAGGATCAGCGGGATGATCAGGTCTTCCTCGTCGGCAAGGTGCCGGGTCAGCATCGCGATCAGCCGGCTGTTCTCGTCGGCATAGGCATCGGCGGCAAAGCGCTGCTTGTCCTCGCTCTCGCTTAGCGTGCGGATGAAGGCGTTTGCCGCCTCGGCATTGCGCTCCAGCCCTTCATGGATCGTATGATGATCGGCATCGAGAATCTCGAAGCCGCGCTTCAGCCGGGTCTCGGCCTTGGCGAAGACCGGGAAATAATGGATATCCTCGACGTTATGGTGGCCGTCGAGATGACCGAGAAAATGGTTGAGGCGCGGCGCGAACCAGCGCGCGAACTCCGGCGCCGTCAGCCGGCCCTCGCGATAGTCGCCAATGCCATTGGTCAGCATGCCGCCGAGCTCGCGGAACATGTCGTGCCGCTGCAGCCACATAGTGGCGATGCCATGGATGTTGGCGTGGCCCTGCCAGACCTCGCGCGGGTATTTTTCAGCAAGCCAGCGCAAATCGTCCGGCAGGCCTGCGCGTTCGAGCAGCAGGGAAACGGCGGTCATCTCGGTCTCCTCAGACCATGATCCCGGAAAGTGGATACCGGTTTTCGGAACAGATCATGGGATCAGGTTGGGTGACCGGCATGTAGGAATTTGATGGCTAGATCGGTAGCCCCATGATTCGCTCGATGATGGCGATGCCCCAGACGCCGGCAACGATCACCACCGAAATCAGCACCGCCAGCGAACCGCAGTCCTTGGCGAGCTGGATATCGACGTTGAACTCCCGGCTGAACGCATCGCATGCGGCCTCGATGCCGGTGTTCAGCACTTCGACCATGATCAGCAGCAGCACCGCGCCGATTAGCAGCGCATAGCCGCGCCACGACACCGAAACAAACCAGCCGAGCGGCAGCGCCAGCACGAGCAGCATCAGCTCCTGCTGGAAGGCTTTTTCGCTGGAAGCCAATTTGCGAAATGCCCGCACTGAATTGTAGAAAGCATCGATCAGCCGCTGCATGCCAAACCTTTTCCGAACCACCGGCAGGGGATAGCGCAATGGCCGGATCAAGGGAATAAGGCGATCGCTGCAAAAATCATTTGCCGGCGAGCTTGTCACTCATCGGCGACCTTGGTCGACGGCGTCGATTTTTCGAACTGCGGCAGCCCATCGTCGATCGTGTAGTAGTCGCCCTTGTCGCCGACGAAGATGTGGCATTGGCCCTGAGTCCGGTGGGCTTGTCGAACAGTCCGGCCAGAACCGAGACATATTCATCATCCTGCGGCTTCCAGAACAGCAACGAGCCGCATGTCTTGCAGAAACCGCGCCTGGCAAACGAAGATGCTTCGTACCAGGTGATGCTTTCCGCGCCCATAATCGTGATGTCTGCGTTGGCAACATTGGTTGCAGCGTAGAAATGCCCGCTCTGCTTCCGGCATTGCGAGCAGTGGCAGTAGATGACGCCGCGCAAGGCCCCTCGCGTCTTGAACCGCACAGCCCCGCACAGGCAAGAGCCGCTATGTGTGTTGTCCATCTCGGGCCTCCCGACGCAGCCGTGATCCTCGGCGTCCCTTGCCAGGATTCCAGTTTTGCAGCGGCCGTGCTCAAGCGAATGCGACATTCGACGGGCGTGTTCCCCACAGCACGATTTGGACAAAGCGGCAGGCCGCGCCAACAACCTCTCGACGGCGCCAATTGTTAAAGCAATATCTTTCCATATGAATTTTTGTGCGCTATATTTTCATTAGAAAGGAGACGCTGCCGACAATGCAACCCAATCTCGCCGCCAACACGGCCGAAAATGCAGTGCTGACCAAGGCGACGCTGCGCGCCGCCGACCTGCTGGACATTACCGCCAGGATGCTGGCCTCCACCATTGGGGTTTCGGAAGCCACGGTTTCGCGCATGCGCAGACGGGAATTCCTGCTGGAGCGTGGAACCAAGCCGTTCGAGCTTGCCGTGCTGTTCGTCCGCCTGTTCCGCTCGCTCGACGCCATTGTCGGCGGCGACGAGACCGTCGCCCGGGCATGGCTGAAGAACGCCAACACGGCCTTCGATGGCACCCCGCTCGAAAAAATCGTGACGATATCAGGGCTTGTCGATGTCATTGCCTATCTGGACTCCCGACGCGCTCTCGTCTGAAGCCGCCAAACGAGGTGGCAAGTATGGCAAGTATGGGCTCGACGGCAAATATTGGCGCATGGTCGAGGCGCAGCATCGCGTCTCGACATTGAAAGTCGTTGACACGCTCGACGAGCAGGCCGTCCTCGAAGACCTGATCGAGGAAACCAAGCCGCAAATCCCCTTGGAATGCCGGCATCTGCATTATCTCCTGGCAACGCCCTTCCGCTACGGCTCGATCTACCCGCACGGTTCGCGCTTCCGCCGCGCCGGCAGGACCAAGGGCGTCTACTACGCGGCGGAAACCATGATGACCGCAGTTTCCGAAATGGCTTTTTACCGCCTGCTGTTCTTCGCCGAATCGCCGGCTACGCCGTGGCCGCACGACGCCGCCGAATACACCGCCTTCGCCGCCGCGATACGCAGCACAAAGGTGATCGACCTGACGCGGCCACCGCTCGACCGCGACGCGGCGGCGTGGACGCACCCGACCGACTATGCGGCCTGCCAAAATATTGCCGATGTCGCGCGCGAAGCCAGGCTGGAGGCGATCCGCTATCGCTCCGTGCGCGACCCGAAAGGCGCTAACGTGGCGCTGCTGGCATGCAGCGGCTTTGCCAAGCCGAAACCGCTGGAACCCCACACCTGGCGCATCCGGCTGGGCGCCTTCGGCGTGCAGGCGATCTGCGAGTTTCCGCAAAAGCGGATCGAGTTTTCGAGGACGGCGTTTGCCGCCGATCCCCGGCTCAACGGACTGCGCTGGGAGCGCGGCCGCTAGCCGGATCCTCGCTAAAAACCGGCGGGTGCGTAGCGCAGCAGCGTCACGCCCTGGGTTAGGCTTTCCTTACCAAGCGGCTTCAAGGTCCGCGACAGGCCGGACTGGAAATACGGCTTGCCGCCGCCAAGCACGACCGGGTGGATGTAGAGCCGGTACTCGTCGATCAGACCGGAGCGTGCAAGATGCGCGGCAAGATCTGATCGATGGTGACTGAAATCAGCCGTTGACGGCCTGCTTGTGCTGGACCGGGTGGCTTTTCTTGAGCAGGTCCGAGACCAGGAACGCCAGTTCGATCGCCTGGTCGGCGTTGAGGCGCGGGTCGCAATGGGTGTGGTAGCGGTCCTGCAATTCCTCGGCGGTGATGGCGCGGGCGCCACCGGTGCATTCGGTGACGTTCTTGCCGGTCATCTCGATATGGATGCCGCCCGGATGCGTGCCTTCGGCACGATGCACCTCGAAGAAGCTCTGCACTTCCTTCAGGATGCGGTCGAATGGCCGTGTCTTGTAGCCGGCGGCCTCGATCGTGTTGCCATGCATCGGGTCCGACGACCACACCACGCTGCGGCCTTCCTTCTGCACCGCGCGCACCAGCTTCGGCAGATGCTCGGCGACCTTGTCGGAGCCGAAGCGCGCGATCAGCGTCAGCCGGCCGGGCTCGTTTTCCGGGTTGAGCAGGTCGATGAGCTGCAGCAACCCGTCCGGCGTCAGCGACGGGCCGCATTTTAGGCCCAGCGGGTTCTTGATGCCACGGCAGTATTCGACATGGGCATGGTCGGGCTGGCGGGTGCGATCGCCGATCCAGATCATGTGGCCGGAGGTTGCATACCAGTCGCCGGAGGTCGAATCGACGCGGGTCAGCGCCTCCTCGTAGCCGAGCAGCAGCGCCTCGTGGCTGGTGTAGAAGTCGGTCTCGCGCAGCGCGTAATTGGTCTCCGAGGTGATGCCGACAGCCTTCATGAAGTCCATCGTCTCGGTGATGCGGTTGGCGAGCGACTCGTATTTCTCGCCCTGCGGGCTGTCGGACACGAAGCCCAGCATCCATTGATGCACGTTCTCCAGGCTGGCGTAGCCGCCCTGCGCAAACGCGCGCAACAGGTTGAGCGTCGCCGCCGACTGGCGGTAGGCCATCTCCTGGCGTGCCGGATCGGGAATGCGCGACTTGGCGTCGAATTCGATGCCGTTGATGATGTCGCCGCGATAGCTGGGCAGCGTCACGCCGCCCTTGGTCTCGGCGTCCGACGAGCGCGGCTTGGCGAACTGGCCGGCAACACGGCCGACCTTCACCACCGGCTGCGCGCCGGCGAAGGTCAACACCACGGACATCTGCAGGAAGACGCGGAAGAAGTCGCGGATGTTGTCCGCGCCATGTTCGGCAAAACTCTCGGCGCAATCGCCGCCCTGCAGAAGGAATGCGTCACCGGCAGCGACGGTCGCAAGCTGCTTCTTCAGCTTGCGTGCCTCACCTGCAAAAACCAGCGGCGGAAAGGTGGCGAGCTGGGCTTCCGTGTTCTTCAGCGCGGCAAGATCCGGATAGGCAGGAACCTGCTGGATCGGCTTTGCTCTCCACGAATTCGGCGACCATTTCGTCATCGTTGCACCCAAAATTCCTTCCAGCGGGTGTTATAGCCCGCCATTTCGCCCCAATACGGGATCGCGGCTCCATACACGAAGCCGATTTCCTATTCTAGACCGGAATTTCGGTGGTGGCGAATGGCGCAAGCTCGCCGCCTGTCTTTCCTTCTCCCCTTGTGGGAGAAGGTGGATTGGCGCGCAGCGCCAAGACGGATGAGGGGTGTTGGCCGGAGCACGGTTTTGCCAAGCTGGAACACCCCTCATCCGACCGCTTCGCGGCCACCTTCTCCCACAAGGGGAGAAGGGGGAGCCAGCTGAGCCGCGCTAAGCCGCCTTCTCCACCAGCCTTGCCAGCTGCGTCATGACGACCGCTGAACCGGCCAGCCGCTTTTCAGGTGTCGGCCAGTCGCGGACGAAAACGACGCTGTGGTCCGGCCGGATTTTGGCCAGCGAACCCTGCTCGCCGATGAAGGTGACCAGCCCGACGGGGTTGGAGAACTCGCGCTTGCGGAAATGGATGACGACGCCCTTTGGCCCGGCATCGAGCTTTTCGACATTGGCCTTGCGGCACAGCGCCTTGATGAAGACGATCTTCAACAGATGCTTCACTTCCTCCGGCAGCGGTCCGAAGCGGTCGATCAGCTCGGCGCCGAAAGCGTCGATCTCCTCGGTGTTTTCGAGATCGCCGAGGCGGCGGTAGAGCGCCAGCCGCAGCTGCAGGTCCGGAACATAGCTTTCGGGGATCATCACCGCCGTGCCGACGGCGATCTGCGGCGACCAGCCGCCATCCTGCACCTCGCCCGAATCCTTGACCTCGGCGACGGCCTCTTCCAGCATCTGCTGGTAGAGCTCGAAGCCGACCTCCTTGATGTGGCCGGACTGCTCCTCGCCGAGAAGATTGCCAGCACCGCGGATGTCGAGATCGTGGCTGGCGAGTTGGAAACCGGCGCCGAGCGTGTCGAGCGACTGCAGCACCTTCAGCCGGCGCTCGGCGGTATCGGTCAGCTTGCGGTTGGCCGGCAGCGTGAACAGCGCATAGGCGCGCACCTTCGAGCGGCCGACGCGGCCGCGCAGCTGGTAGAGCTGCGACAGGCCGAACATGTCGGCGCGATGCACGATCAGCGTGTTGGCGGTCGGGATATCGAGGCCGGATTCGACGATGGTGGTCGACAACAGCACATCGTACTGGCCGTCGTAGAAGGCGTTCATGATGTCGTCGAGCTCGCCGGGCGGCATCTGGCCGTGAGCGACAGCCACCTTTAGCTCGGGCACGGATTCACGAAGGAAATCATGAATTTCCGCCAGATCGCTGATGCGCGGCACGACATAGAAGGAATGACCGCCGCGGTAGCGTTCCCGCAGCAGGGTCTCGCGGATGACCAGCGGGTCGAAGGGCGAGATGAAGGTGCGCACAGCCAGGCGGTCGACCGGCGGCGTGGCGATCAGCGACAGTTCGCGCACCCCGGTCAATGCCAGTTGCAGCGTGCGCGGGATCGGCGTCGCCGACAGCGTCAGCACATGCACGTCGCTCTTCAGGTCCTTCAGCCGTTCCTTGTGCTTGACGCCAAAATGCTGTTCCTCGTCGATGATCAACAGGCCGAGATTCTTGAACGAGATCGACGAGCCGAGCAGCGCGTGAGTGCCGATGACGATGTCGACGGTGCCGTCGGCGATGCCTTTCTTGGCCTCTGCCAGTTCCTTGGCGCCGACCAGCCGCGAGGCCTGGGCGACGCGGATCGGCAGGCCGGAGAAGCGCTGCGAGAAGGTCTTGAAATGCTGGCGCGACAGCAGCGTCGTCGGCACCACCACCGCGACCTGAAAGCCTTCCATCGCCGCAATGAAGGCGGCGCGAAGTGCCACCTCGGTCTTGCCGAAGCCGACATCGCCGCAGATCAGCCGATCCATCGGCTTGCCGGCGCCCAGGTCGCCCATCACCGAATCGATCGCCGTCTGCTGGTCGTCGGTCTCCTCATAGGGAAACCGCGCGGCGAATTCGTCATAGAGACCGCCTGCCGGCACCAGCGAAGGGGCAGCGCGCATATGCCGCTCGGCGGCGATGCGGATCAACTGCCCGGCCATGTCGAGCAGCCGCCGCTTCAGCCGCGCTTTTCTGGACTGCCAGGCGCCGCCGCCAAGCTTGTCCAATGTCGCTTCGGCCGAATCCGAGCCATAGCGCGACAAAAGCTCGATGTTCTCCACCGGCAGGAACAGCCGGTCGTCGCCGGCGTAATGGATTTCGAGGCAATCATGCGGTGCGCCGATCGCCTCGATGGTGCGCAGCCCGATGAAGCGGCCAATACCGTGGTCGCTATGGACGACGATGTCGCCGGAGGACAAAGCCGAGGCCTCGGCGATGAAATCGGAAGGGCGCTTCTTGCGCTTCGAGCGACGGATGAGCCGGTCGCCCAGAATGTCCTGCTCGGCGACGACGACCAGTTTCTCGGTCTCGAAGCCGGATTCGAGCGGCAGCACGGCAAGTCCCGCCTGCCCCGGTTCGAGCTTTTCCGCCTCGGCCAGCGTAGCCACCGGCTCGAGGTTGCCGAGATGATGCTCGGCCAGGATCTGGCCGAGCCGGTCGAGCGAACCTTCGGTCCAGCCGGCGACGACGACGCGACGGCGGGCGGCGCGCTCGTCGGCGATGTGTTTTACAACGACGTCGAAGACGTTGACGTTGGGGTCGGCGCGTTCCTCGACGAAGCTGCGGCCGTGCCGCGACCCGGCATGGAAGATTTTCCTGGCGCCGGCGTCGGGCGCGTCGAACGGCGTGAAGTCGATCGCCTCGCGCGGGCCAAGCGAGGCGATGAGGTTTTCCGGCGACAGATAAAGCAGGTCGGGCGGCACCGGCTTATAGGGGACGGCGTCCTTCAGCGCGCCGTCGGCCTGCTTCCTGCGCGCCTCGTAATGGTCGAGGATCAGCGCATGGCGCTCCGCCAGCGCCTCATGCGCCAGATGATCGAACACGACAGGCGTGTCCGGCAGATAGTCGAACACCGTCTCCAGCCGCTCGTAGAAGAACGGCAGCCAGTGCTCCATGCCGGCAAAACGCCGTCCCTCGCTGACCGCCGCATAGAGCCCATCGTCACGCGAGGGCGCGCCAAAAGCGTCGATGTAGGAGCGGCGGAAGCGGCTGATGGTCTCCGGCGTCAGCGCCACTTCGCTCATCGCCTGCAGCGCCATCGACTTGCGCTGGCCGGTGGTGCGCTGCGTGGCGGCGTCGAAGACGCGGATCGATTCCAGCGTATCGCCGAAGAAATCGAGCCTGAGCGCTTCCGTCCAGCCCGGCGCCAACAGGTCCAGAATGCCGCCGCGCACCGCGAACTCGCCGACGCCGCGCACGGTCGGCACCCGCTCGAAGCCTGATATCTCCAGCCGCGACGCCAGTGCGTTCATGTCGATCTGGTTGCCGGGTTTGGCGTGAAATGTCTGCGCCTCGACAAGGCTTGCCGGCGGAATGCGCTGCAGCAGCGCGTTGGCGGTGGTCAGGATGACGGCGCGGTGCGGGTTTTTTGCCAACGCGATCATCGCGGTGAGCGCGTCCAGGCGCCGCGCGGCTGCATCCGAGCCGGGCGAAACGCGGTCATAGGGCAGACAATCCCAGGCCGGCAGTCCGAGCACCGGCAGGCCAGGCGCGGCGAAGGAAAGCGCCTCGACGATCGCAGGCAGGCGCTGGCCGTCACGTGCCACGAACAGCACCGGCTTGTCGGGCGCGATCTCGTGCGCGGCCTGCACCAGCGCGAAGGCTTCGTAACCATCGGCGACGCCGTCGACGATGAACTGGCCGGCGCGGCCTTTCGGCAGGCCGATTGTGGGGATCAGGCTCATGGAATCACGTATTTCAGAATGTCATCGCCTGGCGCGACGCCAGGATTTTTTGCAGGACGGCACAGTCGATGTCAGCCGGAATCGGCCGCTCGCCGGTGATCACGGGCAGGAATTCGGTGTCGGCAATTTCGAGGAGCCTCTCATATTGGTCGAGTTCGTCGCCGGTCAAGCCGCCGATCTCGGCGTCTGCGAAACTGCCGAGAATAAGGTCCATTTCGCGCATGCCGCGATGCCAGGATCGAAACAGAAGCTTGCGGCGGCGGGCGTCGAGCCCCTCGCTTGATCGTCTTGTTCCGGTCATTGTCCAGCATCCTTGCCTGAAGCGGCGCATATAGCGTGGATAGAGCGCGGTGTCAGCCTTGCAACGGTCCGGCGGGTGTCTAACATCCCGGTGTGACATACACTCCTGACACCGTCGGCGCTAAGACCCCCCTCTGTCCTACCGGACATCCCCCCTCAAGGGGGGAGATTGGATGTTGTTTCTGCTTTCGCAAATCTCCAATGCTGTAGAAGGCACGCTGTCGGCAAAGCTGCCGATCTCCCCCCTTGAGGGGGAGATGGCCGGCAGGCCAGAGGGGGGTGAGCGCCGACATCGCGTGGTCTCTCACCCGTGAGACCTTCCCTCCTCGATCCGATGTTTGTCCCGATCACCTCGCTTGCCGGCGTCGGGCCGAAGGTCGGCGCCCTGATCGAGAAAATCGTGCCGGCCGATCTCGGCGACCGCCGCCCCGCACGTGCCGGCGATCTTCTGTTCGTGCTGCCGCATTCGGTGATCGACCGCCGCAACCGGCCGGGCATCGCCGGTTCGGTCGAAGGCGCGATCGTCACCCTCGAAGTGCGCATCGATCGCCACCAACCGCCGCCGCGCGGCAACCGATCGGTGCCGTACCGGGTTTACGCCCATGACGACACCGGCGAGATCGCGCTGACCTTCTTCCATGCGCATGCCGCCTATCTCGAAAAGACGATGCCGGAGGGCGAGCATGTCGTGGTCTCCGGCCGCATGGAATGGTTCAACGGCCGCCCGACCATGGTTCATCCCGACCACATCGCGCTGGCCAGCGAAGTGGAAAACCTGCCGCTGGTCGAGCCGGTCTATCCGCTCACCGCCGGCCTCTCGGGAAAAGTGCTGCGCCGGGCAATCGGCCAGGCGCTCGCTCGCTTGCCGGTGCTGCCGGAATGGCAGGAGGGTGAGTTTCTGCGCCGCCGCAGCTTTCCCGCCTTCGGTGATGCTCTCTCCCGCATCCACAATCCCGCCGACCCGATCGACGTGTCCGTCGACGGCGCGGCCTGGCGGCGTCTCGCCTATGACGAGTTTCTGGCAGGCCAGGTGTCGCTGGCGCTGGTGCGCGCAAAAGTCCGCCGCCTGTCCGGCCGGCCGCTGGTCGGGGACGGCCGCTTCGTCGAAAAGCTGCGCGCCGCCCTTCCCTATTCGCTGACCAATTCGCAGGAAATGGCGCTTGCCGAAATCAATGCCGATCTCGGTGACCCCGAACGCATGCTGCGCCTTCTGCAGGGTGATGTCGGGTCAGGCAAGACGGTTGTCGCGCTGCTCGCCATGGCGCGCGCTGTCGAGGCCGGCGGCCAGGCGGCATTGATGGCGCCGACCGAAATTTTGGCGCGCCAGCATCTTGCGACGATTGCGCCGTTGGCGGAACAAGCCGGCCTGCGCATCGCCATCCTCACCGGCCGCGAAAAGGGCCGCGAGCGCGCCGAGACGCTGACCGGCCTGGCCAGTGGCGAGATCGACATCGTCGTCGGCACCCATGCGCTGTTCCAGCAAACGGTGACGTTCCACGACCTGGTCCTCGCCGTCATCGACGAACAGCACCGGTTTGGCGTCCACCAGCGGCTGGCCATCACCGCCAAGGGCGACGCGCCCGACATGCTGGTGATGACGGCGACGCCGATCCCGCGCACGCTGGTGCTGACTGCTTTCGGCGACATGGATGTGTCGAAGCTGACAGAAAAACCGGCCGGGCGCCAACCGATCCGCACCGCCACCCTGCCGCTCGAGCGGCTCGACGAACTTGTCGGCCGCATGCGCGACGCAGTCGCCGACGGCCAGAAGATTTATTGGATCTGTCCGCTGGTCGAGGAGTCCGAAGAGATCAAGCTGATGTCGGCGGAGGACCGTTTTGCCTCCTTGAAGCCGCTGTTCGGCGACCGGATCGGCCTGGTGCACGGCCGCATGAAGGGCGCCGAAAAAGACGAGGCGATGCGCGCCTTCAAGGCCGGCGAGACACGCATCCTGATCGCCACCACGGTCATCGAGGTCGGCGTCGATGTGCCGGATGCGACGATCATGGTCATCGAGCATGCCGAGCGCTTCGGCCTCGCTCAGTTGCACCAGTTGCGCGGCCGGGTCGGTCGCGGCGAAAAACCGTCGTCCTGCGTGCTGCTCTACAAGGATCCGCTCGGCGAGACGGCAACGCGCCGGCTGTCGGTGATGCGCGAAACCGAGGATGGGTTTCGCATCGCCGAGGAGGATCTGAAGCTGCGCGGCGAAGGCGAGTTGCTCGGCACCCGCCAGTCCGGCACCCCTGGCTTCCAGGTGGCGCGCATCGAGGCGCATGCCGACCTGCTCGAAGCCGCTCGCGACGACGCGCGGCTGATCCTGTCGCGCGATCCGGAACTGCAATCCGAACGCGGCGCCGCCCTTCGCATGCTGCTCTATTTGTTCGGACGCGACGAGGCGGTGCGGCTCTTGCGCGCCGGCTGAGGCTCGGCATCCACCGGCGGATTGCCGATCTGGCCGCCGATCGGCTTGCCGTTCAACGTCACCATGTTCGTCTTGACCGCCGGCGCCACCAGCCCTGCCGAAACGATCAGCTTGGCGCCGTCCTCGATCGTCATGTCGAGCAGCACGATATCGGATTTCGGCACATACATCAGGAAGCCGGTGGTCGGGTTGGGCGTGCACGGCATGAACACCGCGATCAGCGGATCACCCTCCTGGTCGAGCTTCTGGTTGATCTCGGTTTCCTTCTCGCTGGCAACGAAGACCAGCGACCAGACGCCCTTGCGCGGGTATTCGACCAGCCCGACCTGGCGGAACATGTCGCCCTTGTTCGACAGCACGGTCTCGAAGATCTGCTTCAGCGACCCATAGATGCCGCGCACCAGCGGCATGCGGCCGAGCAGCCGCTCGCCGAACAAGACGATAGCCCGGCCGACGATATTGGCGGTCAGGAAACCGATCAGGGTGATCAGGATCAAGGCGACGATCAGCCCGAATCCCGGAACCGGCGCCGGCAGATAGCTATCGGGGTTGTAACGCGCCGGAATATAGGGTTTCACCCAGGAATCGACCCAGCCGATGAACGACCAGGCGATGTAGGCGGTGATCGCCAGCGGCGCGCAGACGACAAAGCCTGTCAGAAAGTAATTCCGCAGCCGGGTCATGCCTGAGGTCTTGGAAGCATCGGACATGGTTCACCGCAGCGCTGATTGCGGCGCGACATTAATGAACCGCATCCGGCTTTGGAACTGCGAATTTTTTAAACCACGCCTATTCCACCGTCACCGATTTCGCCAGGTTGCGCGGCTGGTCGACGTCGGTGCCCATGAACACCGCGGTGAAATAGGCCAGCATCTGGATCGGCAGCGCGTAGATGATCGGCGAGATGATTTCCGGCACGTCCGGCAGCACGATCGTCTCCATCGTCTTCACCGTGGCGTGCGCGGCACCCTTGCTGTCGGTGATCAGGATGATCTTGCCGCCGCGCGCCGCCACTTCCTGCATGTTCGACACGGTTTTTTCAAAAATCCGGTCATGCGGGGCAATGACGATCACCGGCATGTTCTCGTCGATCAGCGCGATCGGCCCGTGCTTCAGCTCGCCGGCAGCATAGCCCTCGGCATGGATATAGGAGATTTCCTTGAGCTTCAGCGCGCCTTCCATGGCCAGCGGGAAATTGGTATCGCGGCCAAGATAAAGCACGTTCTTGTAGTGCGAGAGGTCGCGCGCGACCTTTTCGATCTGGCCGTCGAGCTTCAGGACCTGGTTGGCATAGCGCGGCGCTTCCGACAGTTGGCGGACCAGCGTCGTTTCCTGTTCCTGCGAAATCGTTCCGCGCGCCACGCCGGCCCGCACGGCAAGCGAGGCCAGCACCGACAATTGACAGGTGAAGGCCTTGGTCGAGGCGACGCCGATCTCCGGTCCGGCCAGCGTCGGCAGGATGACGTCGGATTCGCGCGCCATCGTCGATTCGCGGACATTGACGACCGCGCCGATCTTCATGCCCGCCTTGCGGCAATAGCGCAGCGAGGCCAGCGTGTCGGCGGTCTCGCCCGATTGCGAGATGAAGAAGGCGGCGTCTGTCTTCGACAGCGGCATTTCACGGTAACGGAATTCCGAAGCGACATCGATGTCGACCGGCAGACGCGCATAGCGCTCGAACCAGTATTTGCTGATCAGGCCGGCCAGATAGGCAGTGCCGCAGGCCGAAATCGCCAGCCGGTCGATTTTGGCGAAATCGAACGGCAGGTCGAGCGGCTTCGAGACGCCGCCAACGAAATCCACATAATGCGCCAGCGTGTGCGAGATCACCTCGGGCTGTTCATGGATTTCCTTCTCCATGAAATGGCGCCGGTTGCCCTTGTCGACCATGAAGCTGGTGCTGAGCGACTGCTGGCGCTTGCGGTCGACCTTGTTGCCGTCCATGTCGAAGATGGCGACGTCGTTGCGGCGCACCACCGCCCAGTCGCCATCCTCCAGATAGGTGATCGAATTGGTGAAGGGGGCAAGCGCGATGGCGTCGGAGCCCAAAAACATCTCGCCATCGCCATGGCCTACGGCCAGCGGCGGGCCGTTGCGCGCGCCAACGATGAGATCCTCGTCGCCCCTGAACATGATGGCCAGCGCAAAGGCGCCTTCCAGCCGCTTCAGCGCCTGGTGCGCGGCCTCGACCGGCTGCAGGCCCCTGGCCAGTTCGCGCCCGACCAGATGTGCGACGACCTCGGTATCGGTCTGCGACGAAAATGTGTAGCCGTCGCGCATCAGTTCGTCGCGCAGTTCGGCGAAATTCTCGATGATGCCGTTGTGGACGATGGCGACGCCGTCGGAAAAATGCGGATGCGCATTGGTCTCGTTGGGCACGCCGTGCGTCGCCCAGCGCGTGTGGCCGATGCCGATCATGCCGTCGAGCGGTTCGTCCTTCAGCCGGCGTTCGAGATTGATCAGCTTGCCCTCGGCGCGGCGACGCGCCAGCTGGCCGTGCTCGACGGTGGCGACGCCGGCCGAATCATAACCGCGATATTCGAGCCTTTTCAGCGCATCGACGATGAGCGGCGCGACCGGCGAGTGGCTGACAATTCCGACGATACCGCACATAGACGTTGCCCCGATTCCGGCATGAAAACCCGGCGCCATTTAGGGTTGGCCGGGCTGCCGCGAAAATCACATTGCGTTTCGTTCCGTATCAGCCGGAACGGTTCTGCACAGATGCACCATGACAGGGCGCTCTTGCAATCCGGTTACCGCAGCCAGGCTAGCCTTTTTTCCGGGCAGCCGCAGCCGCAGCAAAACGCTCGCGCAATTCCTTGCCCTTGCCGGGCAGCGTCCTCTGGCGGGCGCGGCCGAAGGCGAGCGCATCGTCGGGCACGCTTTCGGTGATCACGCTGCCCGAAGCGATGTAGCCGCCCTTGCCGATTGCAACAGGCGCCACCAGCGACGAATTCGAGCCGACGAAAGCGCCCTCGCCGATATCGGTGAAGAACTTCGAGTAGCCGTCATAATTGCAGGTGATGGTTCCAGCGCCGATATTGGCGCCGGCGCCGACGCGGGCATCGCCGATATAGGTCAGGTGATTGACCTTGGCGCCCTCCTCGACCGTCGCCTGCTTGACCTCGCAGAAATTGCCGACCTTGGCTTTTTGCCGGAGATCGGCGCCCGGCCGCAGCCGCGCAAACGGACCAACATCGCAATTCGAAGCGATCGTGGCGCCTTCAATATGACTGAAGGCATGGATCTTGGCGCCAGTGGCGATTGTCACGCCCGGCCCAAACCAGACATTGGGCTCGACGATCGTATCGGCACCGATCTCGGTATCGTGCGAAAAGAAGACGGTTTCCGGCGCGATCAATGTGACGCCGGAGAGCATGGCTTCGCGCCGCCGGCGCGTCTGCCAGATGCCTTCCGCCGCAGCCAGTTCGGCACGGTTGTTGATGCCGAGCACATTCTCGAAGCCGGCTTCTGCAGCAACGACGTCAAAACCCTGCCCGCCGGCGATCTCGACGATGTCGGTGAGATAGTATTCGCCCTTGGCGTTGTTGTTGCCGACTTGATCGAGCAGCGTCAGCGCGTGCTTGCCGGCAACCGCCATCAGACCGCCATTGCAGAAGGTGATTTTCTTCTCCTCGTCGGTGCAGTCCTTTTCCTCGCGGATGGCGATGAGCTTGCCGCCTTTTTCGATCAGCCGGCCATAGCCGGACGGATTTGACGTGCGGAAGCCGACCACAACGACGGCAGCGCCTTCGGCCAGTTTCAGACGCGCAGCACTCAGCACCTCCGGGTCGATCAGCGGCGTGTCGCCGAACATCACGAGGATGTCGTCGTAACCTTTTGAGATCGCGTCGCGGGCCGCCAGAACGGCATGCGCCGTGCCGAGCCGCTTGTCCTGGACGAAGGTCTCCGCCCTCGGCGCGAATTTTTGCGTGGCCTTGCGCATCTCGTCCGCGCCATGGCCGATCACCAGCGCCAGATCGCCGCTACCTGCGGCTTCAGCAGCCCTCACGACATGGGCGACCATCGGCAGGCCGGCGATTGGGTGCAGCACTTTTGGCACGGCGCTTTTCATGCGCGTGCCCTCGCCGGCGGCGAGGATGACGGACAGGCAGGTTCTCTGGCTCATGGAATGCGACCGTATGAAGAGGGTTGGGAATCAAGGCATGTCTAGCCCAGAATTTCACTAGCATTTGGCGCCATGCTGCACCAATGCGGTTAAATTCCGGTGAGGTGGTCGAGCAACTGACTTTTGATCAGTAGGTCTAGGCGGGCGATCAGGTGGTTACCCTACATCTCCGGTTTCAGCTTTTGCAGCGGCTGCAGCCGCCAAGCCTTGGCGTTTGCGCGGAAATTGGCATCGGAGATGGAATGAATTCAAACAGCCACCCTGCACGACTTACGCTCCTTACGTGGAAGCATGGGCAATGATCTGGCCATTTCCTGCCAGTGATAGGTCTTTTCCGTTATATTAGCATCTGATACGTTCGCTCGGGGGGAGTTGTTCCTGCCATGCGCAGCGTTCGTTTTATCCTCATCTTATTGTTTACAGCTGTTTCGGCGGATGCGCTCGCAGATAGGCGCGTTGCGCTGGTGATGGGTAATTCGGCGTACCAAAACGTACACGGACTTCCTAACCCCACGAACGATGCCAGCGACATGACCGCCAAATTGAAAGATTTGGGCTTCGAGGTAGTGACCGGTCTGGATCTCGATTTGGCCAGGATGCGTGTCACGATACGGAACTTTATCAAGAAGCTCGATAGGGCGGACATTGCGCTGTTCTATTATTCCGGGCATGGCCTGCAGGTTAACGGCAACAATTATATGGCGCCTGTGGATGCTCACCTGTCGTCCTATGACGACCTCGATTTCGAGACACTGCCGATGGACCTTGTTCTTGCGGCGATGGAGCGCGCTTCTAAGGTCAATCTTGTCTTCCTCGATGCCTGCCGGGACAACCCGCTCGCCGAGAATCTTGCCCGGTCGATGGGAACACGATCCGGTTCTGTGGGTCGGGGTCTAGCCAAGCTTGGCAGCGGTGTCGGTTCTCTCATCGCATTCGCAACGCAGCCGGGCAACGTGGCATTCGACGGGTCAGGTAGAAACTCCCCCTTCACAACTGCATTGCTCAGGCACCTCGGCACGCCGGGGCAGGATATCACCCGCGACCTCGTTCATGTGCGACGAGATGTGCTCGAAGCGACGTATGGAAAGCAAGTTCCATGGGACAATTCCTCGCTCACGGGCGATGTGGTGTTGAATCCTCTCCCGATTCAGGAGCCGAAGGCGGAATCCGCCCGCACGCCGGTACCAGTCGGGCCTGACAATGCGGTTGAGATCGCTTATTGGGAAACGATCAAGGACTCGGCGGACAAGAGTTTCTTTCAAGCGTACCTACAGCAATATCCGAATGGCGCGTTTGTAGCCCTAGCCAAGTTAAAGATCGACGCAATAAACAGTCGGGTCGATTTGCAACGGCAGGCGACTGAACGACAAAAGGCAGAACAAGATCGCGTGCAAGGGAGGCCTGTCGCAAAGGCTTCAGACGACGTCAAGACCGTCGCCAGGCTTGAACATCCCAATCCGGAAGTCCAACCGGAGAGGTCTTCAGTAGATTCTGATGGCTCCGGCGAACTTCCTCTTTCCACCCAGAGGGAGTTGGCCCGAATCGGATGCCTTACTGGCCAGGTCGACGGAAAATGGGGTTCCGCCAGCCAGAAAGCTTTGAACGACTATGCGAAGCGGCAAGGGATTAAGCTCGCGTCGGTCGAGCCGACGGGCTACCTTCTAAAAGGGCTGAAAGCAATTCGGGCTAGGGTCTGCCCCCTTCTTTGTGCTGACGGAATGGAGGCACGAGAGGGTCGTTGCACGGGTGCAGGGTCTGCCGGTTTAAGTGCTTTCGACGGAAGATGGGCTTTGACGAGACGTGCCACCAATTCGTTGTGCGGGTGGCGGGAGATTACAGCAAATGTTTCGATCAAAAGCGGTAAGATTTCTGCCCCAAAGTGGGAAGGAAAAATCGCGAGCGATGGCACCTTAAGAATAATACATCGCTTTGTTCACGAGGGGAAAAAAGAAAGCAATATTTTAAACGGAAAGATAAACGGTAACAGAGGTAAAGGTAAATTCTACCATGTAGGCGGAGAGTGTGCAGGCGTTGTTGAAATAGACAAAATGGCACCAATTCAGTAGCAGTATCTTTGTCGCAGATTGAGTATAGGTCAAATTCTGTGGGCCAGCATGGGTTTGCGGGTACAGACCTACCCCAACTGCCCCAGCACCGGGAAATTCTCCAGCAGCCAGTAGGATGCAGCCTGCACGCCGCCGGTCAGAAAAAGCACGCCCGCGACGACCAGCAGCGCGCCCATTGCCTTTTCGACGCGGCCGAGATGGACGCGGAATTTTGCGAGAAAGCGCATGAAGGCGCCGGAAAACAGCGCCGCGACCAGGAACGGTATGCCGAGGCCAAGCGAATAGGCGGCAAGCAGAGCCGCGCCCTCGCCGACCGTCTCGCGGCCGCCGGCCAGCGTCAGGATCGGCCCCAGCACCGGTCCGATGCAGGGTGTCCAGCCGAAGGCGAAGGCCAGTCCCATGACATAGGCGGCAACGATACTGGCCGGCTTGCCCTGCGACTGGAAGCGCGCCTCGCGCGACAGCATCGGGATGCGCAATATGCCGAGAAAGTTCAGACCCATCAGGATGATCAGCACGCCAGCCGCCATCCCCAGCGGCTCCTGCCAGACGCGCAGCAGCCGGCCAATGGTCGAGGCGCCGGCGCCCAGCGCCACGAAGACGGTCGAGAAGCCGAGAACAAAGGCGATCGAGGCAAAAAGCAGCGCGCCGCGTGCGTCGGCCTTGGCGGTGACGCCGGCATTGCCGCGGAAATCATCGACCGACACGCCGGCCATATAGCAGAGATAGGGCGGCACCAGCGGCAGCACGCAAGGCGACAGGAACGAGATCGCCCCCGCCCCGACCGCGCTGACATAGCCGATATCCAACGCCATTCCCGAACTCCTGATGGTTTGCGCTGCCATATAGCCGCGACCGCGCCGATCCGCCAATCACCATCGCGTGGCAAGTCGCAGACGGCCGCTTGCCACGCCTGTCTCGCCCGTCAGCGTCGCATCATGCCGCCCGTCTCTTCAAACCAGGGCTGGCGCGTGATCGATGTTTCTCTTATATCGGCGGAAGTATTTGTCCCGTTCTCCCGGATTCATTGCCGGTTTGTCCAACGATCAGGGCAGCCGCTCTCCCTATCCAGGATAGCGGATATCACATGACGCATCCCTAGGTTGCGCGCTCAAAGCAGGACTGCATTTTGGGCGCTTCCCCTTGACCGGATGCAAAAGCACGGCCATGTGAGCGACAATTATACGAGATTTCGTCGCGCGCAGCGGAATTCTTCTGCCGCACCACAGCTGATATGAGACCTCATGGACGTCGTCGTCGTCGAATCGCCGGCCAAAGCGAAGACAATCAACAAGTACCTCGGAAAGAACTACAAGGTCCTGGCCTCGTTCGGCCACGTCCGCGATCTGCCGGCCAAGGATGGCTCGGTGCGTCCGGACGAGGATTTTGCCATGTCCTGGGCTGTCGACACCGCCTCGAGCAAACGTCTTGCCGACATCGCCAAGGCGGTCAAGGACGCCGACGGCCTGATCCTCGCCACCGACCCGGATCGCGAGGGCGAAGCCATTTCCTGGCATGTTCTGGAAGTGCTGAAGCAGAAGCGCGCGCTGAAGGACAAGCCGGTCAGCCGCGTCGTCTTCAACGCCATCACCAAATCGTCGGTGCTGGAAGCGATGGCCAATCCGCGCCAGATCGATGCGCCGCTGGTCGACGCCTATCTCGCCCGCCGCGCGCTCGACTATCTCGTCGGCTTCACGCTGTCGCCCGTGCTGTGGCGCAAGCTGCCGGGCGCCCGCTCCGCCGGCCGCGTCCAGTCGGTGGCACTGCGCCTCGTCTGCGACCGCGAATTGGAAATCGAGCGCTTCATCCGCGAGGAATACTGGCAGATCGCCGCCATTCTCGGCACGCCGCGCAAGGATAATTTCGAGGCGCGGCTGACCGCCTTCGATCGCAAAAAACTGCAAAAGCTCGACATTTCGAACAAGGCGCAGGCCGACGACATCAAGGCGATGCTGGATGGCGCGACCTTCAAGGCGCTGTCGGTCGAAGCCAAGCCGACCAGGCGCAATCCAGGCCCGCCCTTCACCACCTCGACGCTGCAGCAGGCCGCCTCCTCGCGCCTCGGTTTTTCGGCAAGCCGCACCATGCAGGTGGCGCAGCGGCTCTATGAAGGCATGGACATCGGCGGCGAGACCACCGGCCTGATCACCTATATGCGAACCGACGGCGTGCAGATGGCGCCCGAGGCGATATCAGCCGCGCGCGATGCGATCGCAAAAGAGTTCGGCCCAAAATACCTGCCCGAAAAGCCGCGCAACTACACCACCAAGGCCAAGAACGCCCAGGAAGCGCACGAAGCCATCCGCCCGACCGACTTCATGCGCACGCCGGCTTCGGTCAGGCAATATCTCGATGCCGACCAGGCGCGGCTTTACGAGATTGTCTGGAAACGCGCCATCGCCAGCCAGATGCAGCCAGCCGAGATCGAGCGCACCACGGTCGAAATCGAGGCGGTCAACGGCGCCCGCAGCGCGGAGCTTCGCGCCGTCGGTTCGGTCGTTCGCTTCGATGGCTTCATTGCCGCCTATACCGACCAGAAGGACGAGGATGCGGAAGACGAGGAAGACCGCCGTCTGCCCGAGATCCGTGCCGGCGAACAGCTCGACCGCGAGGCCATCAACGCCACCCAGCACACCACCGAACCGCCGCCGCGCTATTCGGAAGCCTCGCTGATCAAGAAGCTGGAAGAGCTCGGCATCGGCCGGCCGTCGACCTACACGGCGATCCTGAAGACGCTGGAGGACCGCGACTACGTCAGCATGGACAAGCGCAAGCTGTTGCCGCAGGCCAAGGGCCGACTGTTGTCGGCCTTCCTCGAGAGCTTCTTCGAGCGCTATGTCGAATATGACTTCACCGCCTCGCTGGAGGAAAAACTCGACGAGATTTCCGACGGCAAGCTCGCCTGGAAGGATGTGCTGCGCGATTTCTGGAAGGATTTTTCAGGCGCCGTCGCCGACATCAAGGAATTGCGCGTCACCGACGTGCTCGACGCCCTCAACGAGGAACTGGCGCCTCTGGTGTTTCCCGCACGGGAAGACGGTTCAAATCCGCGGATCTGCCCGAAATGCGGCACCGGCAACCTGTCGCTGAAGCTCGGCAAATTCGGCGCCTTTGTCGGCTGCTCGAACTATCCCGAATGCTCCTTCACCCGCCAGCTCGGCGACGCCGCCAACCCCAATGCCGAAAACGGCAATGGCGAGGATGGCACCAAGGTGCTGGGCAAGGACCCCTACACAGCGGAGGAAATCACGCTGCGCAGTGGTCGTTTCGGGCCCTATGTCCAGCGCGGCGACGGCAAGGAAGCCAAGCGCTCCAGCCTGCCCAAGGGCTGGACCGTCGATTCGATCGACCACGAAAAAGCCCTCGCCCTGCTGTCGCTGCCGCGCGACGTCGGCAAGCATCCGGAATCCGGCAAGATGATCTCGGCCGGGCTGGGGCGCTACGGTCCGTTCGTGCTGCATGACGGCACCTACGCCAATCTCGACAACATCGAGGACGTGTTCTCGATCGGTCTCAACCGCGCCGTGTCGGTGATCGCCGAGAAGCAGTTGAAAGGCCCCGGCGGTCGCAATGGCGGCACGCCCGCCGCCTTGAAGGAACTTGGCGAGCATCCGGCGGGCGGCGGCAAGATCGTCGTGCGTGACGGCAAATACGGGCCTTATGTTAATTTCGGCAAGGTCAATGCGACGCTGCCGAAGGGCAAGGACCCGCAGTCGGTGACGATCGAAGACGCGGTGGCGCTGATTGCCGAAAAGGAAGCCAAGGGCGGCAATGGCGGCAGAAAGCCCTTCCGCAAAGCGGCCGCACCTGCCAAAAAGCCTGCGGCCAAAAAACCGGCGGCCCAAAAAATGGCGGCCAAGAAAGTGGCCAACAAAAAGGGATAGTGCATCGTGGCGCGCAGGGTATCCGGAAGAAGTCATGGCGATCTGCGCACCGCCGACACCCGGGCCAAGGTCAAGGATGATTACCGGCCGTCCCGCGACGAAATCCTACGCTATATCGCCGAAAATCCGGATCGCTCAGGCAAACGCGACATCGCCAAGGCGTTCGCACTGCGCGGCGAGGACCGTATCTGGCTGAAGGACGTTTTGCGCGACTTGCAGGATGAAGGCCTGCTGACCAAGGAGCGCAAGCGGCTCGCCCGCGTCGGCTCCCTCGCCCATGTCGCCGTGCTCGACATCTTTGGCCGCGATGCCGACGGCGTGCTTTTGGCGCACCCAACCGAAGCGGTGGGCAACGGCGAGCCTCCTGTCATAGCGATACGCGTGTCGCGCGGCGGCGGCGGCCCGACACCGGGCATTGGCGACCGCGTGCTGGCCAAGACCTTTCCAACCGATGATGCGACCGGCCCTGCCTATACCGGGCGGGTGATGAAGATCTTCGAGAAGCGCACCGATGCTGTTCTCGGCGTTTTTCGCGTGCTGCAGGACGGTACCTTCCGCATCGAGCCTGTCGAAAGGCGCCAGCCGGAGCTGGTCGTCGACAAGGAATTCCAGAACGGCGCCAAGAACGGCGATCTGGTCGAGGTCGAGCCGGCGCGGGCCTCCCGCTACGGGCTGCCCAGGGCCAAGGTGCTGGCGGTGCTGGGTTCGCTGACCAGCGAAAAGGCGGTCTCGATGATCGCCATCCACGCGCACGACATTCCGCATATTTTCCCGGCAGACGTCATCGCCGAGGCGGAGGCGGTCAAACCGGCGACGCTGGCCGGCCGCGAAGACTGGCGCGACCTGCCGCTGATCACCATCGATCCGGCCGACGCCAAGGACCATGACGACGCCGTGTTCGCGACAGCAGATCCAGACGAGAAGAACCCCGGCGGCGTGGTCGTTACCGTGGCGATTGCCGATGTCGCCGCTTACGTGCGCTATGGCACCGCGCTCGACCGCGAGGCGCTGAAGCGCGGCAATTCGGTCTATTTCCCGGATCGCGTCGTGCCGATGCTGCCGGAGCGCATCTCCAACGACCTTTGTTCGCTGCGCGAAGGCCAGGACCGCCCGGCGCTGGCGGTCCGCATGACCTTTTCGGCCGATGGCCGCAAGCTCAGGCATTCGTTCCACCGCATCATGATGAAATCGGCGGCAAAACTCGCCTATCGCCAGGCGCAGGCCGCGATCGACGGCGCGCCGGACGACAAGACCGGCCCGATCCTCGACACCGTGATGAAGCCGCTGTGGGACGCTTATGCCGTGGTGAAGCGCGGTCGTGAGACGCGCCAGCCGCTCGAACTCGAACTGCC
The DNA here is from genome assembly GCF_055811335.1 of Mesorhizobium sp. WSM4847. NCBI lineage: Bacteria > Pseudomonadati > Pseudomonadota > Alphaproteobacteria > Hyphomicrobiales > Phyllobacteriaceae > Mesorhizobium > Mesorhizobium sp. WSM4847. The sequence continues at coordinate 184,847 of NZ_JBVVPY010000005.1, forward strand.
GGAGCGGAAAATCCTGCTCAAGGAGGACGGCACCGTCGACCGCGTCGTCGTGCCGGAGCGGCTTGACGCGCACAAGCTGATCGAAGAATTCATGATCCAGGCCAATGTCGCGGCGGCCGAGACGCTGGAGGCGAAACGACAGGCGCTGGTCTACCGCATCCATGACGCACCTTCGCTCGCCAAGCAGGAATCGCTGCGTGAATTCCTGCAGACGCTTGGCCTTTCGCTGGCGCGCGGCGCCCAGATGCGGCCAAACCAGTTCAACGGCATCCTGGATCGCGTCCGCGGCGCCGACCATGAGGGGCTGGTCAACGAGGTGGTGCTGCGCACGCAGATGCAGGCCGAATATTCGCCAAGCAATATCGGCCATTTCGGCCTCAACCTGAAACGCTATGCGCACTTCACCTCGCCGATCCGCAGATATGCCGACCTGATCGTGCATCGCGGGCTGATTGCCGCGCTCGGCTTCGGTGCAGGCGGACTGACGCAGGATGAAGCGGAGCGGCTGGAAGAAGTTTCTGCGCTGATCTCAGCCACCGAGCGCCGCGCCATGGCCGCCGAGCGCGACACGGTCGACCGGCTGATCGCCGCCTATCTGGCAGAGCGTGTCGACGATCGCTTCGATGCACGCATTTCGGGCGTCACCAAATCGGGACTATTTGTCCAATTGCCGCAGTATGGCGCAGATGGTTTCATTCCGGTGTCAAGTCTGGGCGGCGATTACTATATATACGACGAAACTGCCCGATCGCTTTTCGGAGAACGCACCGGCAAGGGCTATCAGCTTGCCGACCGCGTCGAGGTTCGCCTGATCGAGGTGGCGCCTATGGCCGGCGCGATGCGTTTCGAGATGCTGACCGACCCAAAGCCGCTGCCCGGCTCCAAACGGTCGTTTCACAAGGCCAAGGGCCGCGCCCGTGCGTCGCAATCGCGTCCAGGCTCGCGCGGCAGGAGACGGTAATGCCAAGCGATCTGAAAAAGAACGAACAGGTTTTCGGCGGCCAACAGCACTCGGGCCGGATCGCCCGCCCGCTGTGGACGGCGATGAAGCGTGGCGCGCTTGGCCGTTGCCCGCATTGCGGCGAGGGAAAGCTGTTTCGCGCCTTCGTCAAGACCGTCGATACATGCGATCATTGCGGCGAGGCGCTTCATCACCACCGCGCCGACGACCTGCCGGCCTATCTGGTGGTGGCCATCGTCGGCCACATCGTGCTCGGCGCCTTCATGGGTGTCGAAGCGGCCTCCACTCTGTCCACCTGGCAGCACATCGCCATCTGGGTGCCGCTGACCATCCTCATGGCGATCGTCTTGCTGCAGCCGGTCAAGGGCGCCGTCATCGGCCTGCAATGGGCGTTCTATATGCACGGCTTCGGCGGGGAAGAAGATCTGATCGAGTCGCATCCCGAGGCTTGAAACCGAGGCTGGCGCAAATCGGCATGGCTGGACGCCACTTTCGCATCGAAGAAGATTCCGCTAGGTCGTGCGCATGGACGTTATGACCAAGGCGGAAGTCGACAAGGTTGAGCCGATCGCGCTCGACGCCAGGCCTATACGCCCGCGCGACGCCGCGACGCTGATCCTGCTCGACCGCAGGGGCGCCGAGTTCCTGGTGCTGATGGGCAGGCGCCACGCCCGTCACGCCTTCATGCCGGGGAAATTCGTCTTTCCCGGTGGCCGTACCGATCCGGCCGACAGCCGAATTCCCGTTGCCACAGCGCTGCACCCTGAGGAGCAGGCGAGGCTGACTGCCGGCGTCGGCCGCACCAGCCCGGCCCGCGCCCGCGCCATCGCCCTGTCGGCGATTCGCGAGACCTATGAAGAAGCCGGCCTGCTGATCGGCCAGAAGGGCGCCTTCGCCACGACCAGGCGCGATTGGCAGGGTTTCGCCGAGCACGGCGTAAGACCGTCGCTGGAAGCGCTGCGCTTCATCGCGCGCGCCATCACCCCGCCAAACCGGGTGCGGCGCTTCGACACGCGCTTCTTCAGCGCCTGGCGCGAAGACGTCGCCGTGGAGCTGCCGGACGGCGGTCCGACCAACGAGCTGGAGGAACTGGTCTGGCTGCCGCTCGCCAAGGCCAGAGAAGCTGATGTGCCCGACATCACCAGGGCTATCCTGGAGGAGCTGGAAAAGCGGCTCGTCGACGATCCGCGGCTGCGCCCCGGTGGTTCCGTGCCTTTCTACCGGCTTGTCGGCAATCGCTTCGTTCGCGAAATTCTTTAGAGCATAGAGCATTCACATCCCATGACAGTCGATACCCAGCAAGAGGTCGAAGAACGCGTCCATTGGCTGCCGATGATCGCGGCGATCTCGTCGATCAGCGTCGTCGGCATCGCCATCGGCCTCGGCATGCCGCTGCTCAGCGTCATTCTCGAAACGCGTGGCCATTCGGCGTCGATGATCGGCTTCAACACCGCTGTCGCCGGCCTCGCCTCGATCGCCGGCGCACCGCTCGCCACCCCGCTGGCGATGCGGTTCGGCGTCGCCAGGACGATGCTCGCCATGATCGCCACCGGAGTGCTGGCCTTTGTCGGCTTCCATTTCGCACCGGACTTCTGGATGTGGTTTCCGTTGCGCGTCCTGCTGCACATCGCGCTGACGGTGCTTTTCATCCTGTCGGAATTCTGGATCAGCACATCGGCGCCGCCGCACCGGCGCGGTCTCGTCCTCGGCATCTACGCCACCGTGCTGTCGCTCGGCTTTGCCGCCGGGCCGTGGCTGTTCGCCCAACTCGGCAGCGCTGGCTTCCTGCCCTTCGGCGTCATCATGGCGCTGGTGACGCTGGCCGCCATTCCAGTTCTGGCGGCCCGCAACGAGAGCCCGACGATCGTCTCCAACGGCGAAACCAGCAACTTCCTGCGCTACATCTGGTTGGTGCCGACGGCGACCGCTGCGGTGCTGGTGTTCGGCGCGGTCGAGACCGGTGGCTTTGCGCTGTTTCCCGTCTATGGCAACCGCATCGGCTACTCCGAGGCCGATGCCGCCCTGCTGCTCACCATGATCGGCCTCGGCAACGTGCTGTTGCAGATCCCGCTCGGCATGATCAGCGACCGGGTCAGCGACCGCCGTTATCTGCTTCTGGCCTGTGCAACCATCGGGCTTGCCGGCACCATCTTCATGCCGCACTTCGCGCAGAACTGGCATCTGATGGCGGCGCTTCTGTTCGTCTGGGGCGGCGTCGTCGCGGCCATGTACACGATCGGCCTGGCCCATCTCGGCTCGCAGCTTTCCGGCCACGACCTGGCCTCGGCCAACGCTGCCTTCGTGCTCTGCTACGGTGTCGGCATGGTGCTCGGCCCGCAGGCGATCGGCATCGGCATGGACCTTTTCGGCCCCTCCGGTTTCGGCTGGGCGCTCGGCTTGTTCTTCGCCTTCTATATCGCGCTGGTCGGCGCCAGGCTTATCCGAAAAATCCTGTAAAAAGACCCGATCAATGCCTCAGGTGGCGCAAGGCTGCTGACATAACCGTGTCAGCAGCACCTGGGTAGATTGTCAGCAACACGCCACGAATTTGAGGATGCCGCCATGATCGACTCCGGGTTTGAAACGAAATCGCTGCGGATGGAATTGCTGCTGCTTGTGACCTTCCAGGCGCCGGCTTCCGATGTCGATCGTATCATGGAAGCGGTGGTCGCGATCGCCCCGCTCACCACAGGCAAATACGACAGCAATGCCTACCAGTCGGCGCACGGCATCGAGCGCCACCGGGCGCTCGATGGTGCCGCCGCCGGCGCCGAGACCGAATTGCTCAGACGGCATGGCACGGTGGAAGTGTCGTTCGAGCTGCCCGACGACCAGGCGTTGGCCGCCCGCATCGTCGAGGCGATCTTCCAGGTCCACACCTATCAGGAGCCGGTGATCCGCATCCAGCCGATCCTCGCCAGCCGCTCCAAGGGATTGGACGACCGCTCGAACCCGAACCGCTGGTGGAACACCACGGGAGACTGGAAGAAGGCCGCTCCAGTTAAAGAAGATGCGTAGAATCGGAACGCGGCCGGATGAGGGGTGCTCCGGCTTGGCACCGACAGCACTCCGTCCAACACCCCTCTTCCGTCTCGGCGCTACGCGCCGATCCACCTTCTCCCACAAGGGGAGAAGGACGAGGCCGGCTCACAGGGTGTCTCACAGGGTTGACTTTCCGGGCGCGTTGTTTATGTGTCGCGCCAAGTTCCCGCGTCCGGGTGTTTTCCCGTGCTCCAGCGGCCAAGACTCCACGAACATAATGGACTGATACAATGGCCAAAGCCGCAAACATCAAGATCAAGCTTCTGTCGACCGCCGACACCGGTTTCTTCTACGTCACCAGCAAGAACAGCCGCACCAAGACCGACAAGCTGTCGTTCCGCAAATACGATCCGGTCGCCAAGAAGCACGTCGAGTTCAAGGAAACCAAGATCAAGTAATCTGCTTTCCTGCTTGAGACAAAAACGCCGCCCCGTGGGCGGCTTTTTTGTTTTCAACGCTCGAAAAGTCCAGCATTTCCAATGCTTGGCGCAGAGACTTGATGTCATTTTGAGGTTTGGGGGCCGGCCGGCGTTTGGCAGCGGTACGAGGAGGCCACTATGTGCCAGCGCCGGCCGGCCGACCCCACGGACCCAGGAGATGCGGCGGACCTGAATCATGGGGTATTCTTCGGATCGATCCGGCGATCTACCCCGGCGCCGATCCCGTCATTGGCCTGCACATTTGCGCAACAGCCTGTGAAAATCAACAATTTCTTAACCAAGCCCCGGCGAATCGCTTGCGTTAAGGTAAATTCCTAACCCTGTCACATTGACAGGATAATCAGACTTTTACGCCGCCTTGGCGACGACCCGGTTGCGGCCGGCGCTCTTGGCTTCGTAGAGCGCGAGGTCGGCCCGCTTCATGAGCCCGGCAACCGAGTCGACACCCTTCAGCACCGACGACACGCCGACGCTGACGGTAACCTCGATCGTCTTGCCGTCCTGACCGACGGCAAACGGCATCTGGGCGATTTCGGCGCGAATCCGCTCCGCCACCTTTTCGGCGACGGCGCCGTCCGTGTCCGGCATCACCACGACGAACTCCTCGCCACCGAAGCGGCAGGCGAGATCGATGCCGCGCACATTCTTGCGCAGCCGCCGCGCGAATTCGCGCAGCACCTCGTCGCCGCCGTCATGGCCATGCGTGTCGTTGACGGTCTTGAAGCGGTCGAGATCGGTGATCATCACCGACAGCGGCCGCCGCCGCGCCACGGCGCGGTCGAACAGTGTCTGCAGATGGCTGTCGAGGTAACGGCGATTGTGCAATCCCGTCAGCGGGTCGGTCACCGCCATCTCGATGGTCTGGGTGACGCTGGCGCGCAACTGGTCGTTGTAGCGCTTGCGGCGCACCTGCGTGCGCAGCCGCGCGGTCAATTCATGCTGGTCGATCGGACGCATCAGATAATCGTTGATGCCAAGCTCGAGGCCGCGGACGATGCGTCCCTCCTCACCCTGCTCCGCCAGAAGGATGATCGGCACGAAACGGGTGCGATCGAGCGAACGCAGTTGCGAGCAGAGCCTGAGCGGATCGAAATCGGCAAAACCCGTCGAGATCATCACGCATTCATAGGGCGTCTCGGCGGCCTGGAAGAAGCCCGCATGCGGATCGGTGGCGATGTCGAGGTCGGCGCTGCTGCGCAGCATCTTCTGGACGCGCTCAATGGAGGATTTGCGCTCGTCGATCAGCAGAACCTTCGGCGTGGTGTCCGCGGACGCGAAGTTGCGGCTCAACAGCTCCTCAATGCCGATATTGCGCGTGGTCGAGGCGCGCAGGCGCAGCTCATCGGTCAAAGTCTTCAGCCGGACCAGGCTTTTGACGCGGGTCATCAATTGCAGATCGTTGACCGGCTTGGTCAGAAAATCGTCCGCACCGGCCTCGAGGCCGCGCACCCGGTCCGAAACCTGGTCGAGCGCGGTGATCATGACAACCGGGATGTGCGACGTCGCCGGATCGCTCTTCAGCCGGCGGCAGACTTCGAACCCGTCCATGTCAGGCATCATCACGTCGAGCAATACGACATCGACCTTGCCGTTTTCACAGGTCTCGATCGCGTCCGGCCCGTTGGTGGCGGTCAGCACCTCGAAATATTCGGCAAGCAGCCGGACCTCGAGCAGCCTGACATTGGCAGGGATGTCGTCGACGACGAGGATCCGTGCAGTCATCTCATAAAGCTCCGGCTCGGCTGGAAGGGCGCATCAGGCGTCGCCCAGGTAGGATTTGATGGTTTCGATGAAACGCGGCACCGAGATCGGCTTGGAAATATAGGCTTCGCAGCCACCCTGGCGGATACGCTCCTCATCGCCTTTCATCGCAAATGCGGTGACGGCAATGACCGGGATAACATGGAGGTCGTCGTCCTCCTTCAGCCATTTGGTCACTTCCAGCCCCGACACTTCGGGCAGCTGGATGTCCATCAAAATGAGGTCCGGCTTGTGCAGTCGCGCCAGATCCAGCGCTTCCAGACCGTTGCGCGTGCGTACCGTCTCGTAACCGCTCGCTTCAATGAGGTCGCGAAAGAGCTTCATGTTGAGCTCGTTGTCCTCGACGATCATGACCTTCTTAGGCATCAAATTCCCGTCCCGGCCTGCCTTCCGCTCGAAGGATGCCGCCATGCGCCCTCGCCGGTACGCACCAAACCCTGCTCAACTCTACCGCGAGATAATTGACGAAACGGAAACCGGCTGCCGGAAAAGCTTCGGATTTCACCGCGAACTCCGCATTGCAGAGACAGATGGCTTGCCGCAGGCGACGCTTGCGATTACTGCCAAAAACAGACTCATTCAACCCACAAGAAGGTAGTGATGGCAAACCCAGGGTCAATGCGCGAGGAAGCGGAAACCATTGCCGTGAAGGCATTGGGCTTCGTCGCCGCCGATCCGGAACTTCTGCCCCGCTTCCTGGCGATCACCGGCATCGAGGCGCATTCGATCCGCCAGGCCGCCGGCGAGCCGGGATTCCTGGCCGGCGTGCTGCAGTTCATCCTCGCCCACGAGCCGACGCTCATGCGGTTCGCGGCGGAAACCGGCACGCCGCCGGCTTCCGTCGGCAGGGCGCTGCGGGCGCTGCCGCTTGGCGACGACGATCATGAGCATTCGATATAAGCGACGACCGGATCGCGAAAACGCCTACGGCGTCGTTTCTTCTTCGCCGTCGTCGCCGTCAGCATCCGCAACCGGATCGGCCGGTTTCACCATGACACCATTGACGGTGACCGAACCGTCCGGCTTGCCGTTGACGACCCATTCGATGCGGCCGTCCGGCAGCGTCTTGCCGAATCCCTTGATCGCAAGCGCCACCGGCACATATTGCGCGGCTTCCGGCTCCGACTTCGCTGCCGCCTGCAGGCTTTCCACGATCTTGTCATAGCCTGCGACATCGATGGTCACATTGGCCTCCGGCTTCATGCCGGCGAAGGTCATCTCGCCTTCCATCGCGATTTCCATATCGCCGTTTTTCACCGTGCTGTGGCCGATGACAAATTTCGGCATCCTGGCCATGAAATCAGCGGTCAAGGTATCGCCGAAGTCGGCCGGCAGCGGTGGATTCTTGTTCAGATCAAAGGCTTCGATCGCCTTCTTCGCCATGCTGTCGAGATCGATATTGGCGCCGCCGAAACTCAGATTGACATCGGTGGGCAGCAGCGCCGTGCTCCAGGCGGGCGCGAGATTGTCAGGGATCTTCAGTCCCGCGGCCCTGATCGAGTAGTTGATTGCTCCGTTCTGGGCGATGCCGTCGGTCCCGAAGCCTGTGTCCAGCTCAGTCGCCCCGAAAAGCCCGACCGGGCTTTCGACGGTGAGATCCTTGAACCCGTAGGTTCCGTCGAGCCGCTCCCACAGCGGCAGCGCGGCGAGCAGCAGCGATTTGAGCTGCGCCTGGTTGGCCTTCAGTCTGGCCTCGTCTTCATTGGCGACGGCAAATGCCAGCAGATCGAGAAGCGGCTTGGTCCGCACGCCTTTGCCGGTCGCGTTCACCGACAGCTTTGGCGATTTGATCGTGAGCGGGAATTTCAGCCCGCTCTTGGGATCGTCAAAGTCGAGCGCTTCGGCGAAATCGGCGAGCGACTGCGTCGCGGTAAAATCCACGCCGCCATTCGCAGCTTTGCTTGCGTTCATGGTGGCCGTACCGGCGCCGGTGCTCACCTTGGCGCGCTGCACGGCGTCCCGGGAATTCATCGTCATCCCGGCAATCGACTGTGTGGCGCTGGTGAAAGCCGCCAGTTCGGGATCGTAGACGCCGGAAAACTTGCCGTCTGTAATCGAGAACTCCATGCTCTGCGGGCCATCTGGCCCCTTGAACTCGAAGGACCCGCTTTGCGACACGTCCGCCGAGACGCTCCATGTCCCGTTGCTGTCTGGCTTGACGAGCAATGCGTAGGGGCTGAAGTCGAACTTGAAGGAATTCTGCGCCGCCAGCAGGTCGACGACAGGTTTGAAGTCGACGGCGAGTTTATAGGCGTCGCCTTCCACCGAAACCTTCAGGAAGCCGCTGTCGATCGCCTTGCTGCCGAAATAGCGGGACAGATTTTCGGAGAGCTGCTTGGCACCCTCGCCGTCGACGGTCTGGCCGAAGGCAGGCGCGCTGAGCGCGAGGACAAAGACGGCCGGCAGAACACGATTCACGCAGAATCTCCGTTGCTGTTTCTGTGGTAAAAACTCCAGCCGCAACCGTAATCGGAAACCGTCGGGGTGCAATCCCCTCGTTGGGGCTAACCAGCCTTCGCCCTCCGCGCTATCCTCCGGCATCGACAGTGGAGCTTCAGGTCGGCTTCTTCGACGTGACGAGGCAAGCGGCGCTGGCATTGAGCAGGCCCCAGCCGAAGACGTCGTCCTTGCCCGGCGCGCCGAGATCTTCCGCCGACTTGCCGAGCGCGTCTTGAATGTCGGCTGCGGTGGCGTTGCCGTTTGCAGATTTCATCAAGGCAGCGGCTGCGGTGACGAAGGGCGCCGCGAAGGAGGTGCCGGTCTTCGGCCGTGCGCCGCTGACCGACGCGGCCGTCCACACTTGGACGCCGGGAGCGGCCAGGTCGATATGCTCGCCGCGGCCGGCGCGCCTGTAGGGGCGTTTCATGCGGTCGACCGCCGTCACCGCGATCACTTCAGCATAGGCCGCCGGATAGGCAGGCCCGGCTTTTGGGCCGCCATTGCCGGCGGCGGCGACGATCACCATGCCGCGTTCGGAGAGTCTTCGGACAACCTGCTCGAGAAGCGCATTCGCAGGACCCGACAGGCTCATATTCGTCACCTGCACGCCGCGCGCCGAAAGAAGGTCGAGCGCGCGAAGCAGATCGTAGGCGTCCGAGCGGTCATCCTGGCGATCGCCCCGATGAAACGCATCGACCGCGATGAGCCTGGCGTGCGGCAGCAGGCCGGGAGTACGGCTGTCGGCGCCGCCGACAAGCAGGGCCGCGACGGCGGTGCCGTGCTGGCGGCCGGACTCGGGAACGCCGTCGTCCGACAGGCGAAGAACTTCGACCCGGCCTTTCGAGAAGGCGTCATGCGCAGGATTGATCGCGGTGTCGATAAGGCCGATCGTGACATTGCCACCGCAGCCGGCTGGCAGTCCGCTACCGGCCGGCCAGCCGATCAGGCCCGCGGCGGCGCAGTGCGGCCCGGCACATTCAGCTTCCTGTCCGGGCCGATAGTAATGCACGAAATCTGCCGTCGACTGCGGAGCGGCATCGATGACAAGATCGCGCGCAGCCTCCAGCGGCATGTTGGGTGGAATGCGCAGCCGAATCAGCTCCGATCCAAGAAGCTGAATGTCGGCACGGTCCAGTACGGTGAAGCCGGTTGCCTGAAGCCGACCGATCTCAGCCGAATTCAGCCCGGTCGCCACGATCTGGTCCGGTACCCGAGACGGCAAAGGGGCGGCTGGCCGTTGCGCGCGCCTGCCGCTGCGCCTTGGCGGGCGCGGAAGAAACCGATCCGTCAGCGCGCGAAACAGGTTCGGGCCGGTCGATCGGCTGGACGTCGTTCGCGACCCACCGGGCGAAGCGCCGGACCGACCGCCGTCATCACCACCGCCATCGTCACCGCCACCGTCGTCATCGGCCAACGCCGATCTTGGCCCGAACTCGCCGAGCGCCAGCTGGCCGCCCGGCGCCTGAGGATCGACGAGCAATGCGACGGCGACCCAGAAAAGCAGCAGGGCTTTTGGTCTCAACCAGGAGGTGGTGCGCATGGTCTCCCTCACATTTCCGGCCGTCGCCGATTTTCAACGTCGCGAGGCTAGCGGAGCTGTCCGGCAATAAGCTAGCCTTGCGAGGAACGGGCGCGGGGCCGCTTTATTCCAGAACCTGGAGCAACATGCCGGAACAAGCCGACCGCGTCCAAGATCAGCTTGTCGCTTTTCTGCCGAATCTGCGCCGGTTCGCGATTGCGCTGTGCCGGTCCCGCGACATCGCGGACGATCTTGTCCAGCGCGCCTGCGAACGGGCGCTCGCCAACGAGCAGCGTTTCGAGCCAGGGACGCGCTTCGACGCGTGGATGTTCAAGATTCTGAGAAATCTGTGGATCGACGACATCCGCAAGCGCAAGGTCGCCGGCCCGCAGGACGATATCGACGAGCGCCATGACATCGCCGGCGTTTCCGGTGAGCGCGAGATGGAGGCGCGGCTGGCGCTGAACAGCGTGGCGCAAGCCATAGGCGAGCTCGCCGCCGACCAGCGCGACGTGCTGCTTCTGGTCTGCGTCGAAGAGCTTTCCTACAAGGAGGCCGCGGAAGTCCTTGCCGTGCCGATCGGGACGGTGATGAGCAGGCTGGCCCGAGCGAGGAGGAATCTGGCGGAGGCGACTGGAATATCTTCGGCGCCCACCCGTTCTCCGGTCACAAAAGGGGCTGCAAAATGACCGAAGAGACTTTTTCGGACGAAATCCTGATGCGGTTCGCCGACGGTGAGCTTGATCCAGACATGGTCGCCAGGATCGAGCAGGCGATGGAATCGGACGACCGTCTGGTTGCCAGGATTGCTGTGTTCATCGAAACCAGAGCGCAGGCGCAGGCCGCGCTGAAGCCGCTGCTCGACGAGCCGGTTCCCGAAAAACTTGTCGCGGCCGTCGAGCAGATGATCGAGGCCAGGCGTGCCGGCGAGAAAGCGGCGACGGCATCGATATTGCCCTTCGGCAGCAGGCGCTTGGCAGGGCCTGCTTCGAGGTCTCGATGGATGCTGCCAATTGCCGCCTCTCTCGCGGCGGCAATTGGCGGCGGGCTCGCCGGCTATTGGGCAGCAGGCACCAACGAACGCACGCAGGGCGGCTTGTGGGTTGCCGGCGTCATCAGGCCGGGCTTGGCCCAAGCCCTTGAAACGGTCGAGTCCGGCAAGGAAATCAAGCTCGCCGGGATCAGCGACCGGTTCCGGGCCATCGCTACGTTCCGTAACGATTCGCAGGATTTGTGCCGCGAATTCGAGGTCGACTCGCAGGACCGCTCCACGGTGATGTCGGTCGCCTGCCGTTCCGGCGACGAATGGCGCGTCAGCTTCGCGGTCGTGGCGCCCGGCGACGCCGGAGGCTATGCCCCGGCCTCGTCGACCGAAGCCCTCGACGCCTATCTTTCGGCGATCGAAGCAGGCGCTCCGATGTCAGCCGAGGAGGAAGTCAAAGCACTGGACGAGATCCGTCAAAAGGACCGGAAGTGAAACTGCGACGGCCCGGCCCGCTCTGACCCGGCTTGCTCTGGCCCGGCTTGCTCTGAAATGGAATCCAACTTTCTCTGAATGGAATAAAGCCGGGGATCGCCCGTTACTCCGCCGGGCCGCAACTGCCGGTCCGGTCTGAAACAAGGAGTAACTACCATGACAAGACACTGGAAGCTCAAGTCGACACTGGTCGCAGGAATGGCAGCGCTCGCGAGCACCACGGCGCAGGCGAAGGAGTCTCCCGCGGGGGCGCCGGAAACCGAGCGTCCGCCGGCCGCAATGTCCAGCCAAAGCGACGGTTCCTTCATCGTCGCTGGCAACAGCTCTTCAAATTCGAGCTCCAATTCGTCGTCCAACGGTTCGTCGAATTCCAGCTCTAATTCGTCGAGCAATTCGAATTCGAACTCGTCTTCGAACTCCAGCTCCAATTCCTCGAGCAACTCGAATTCGAACTCATCGTCGAACAGTTCCTCCAACTCGAACTCGAACGGTTCGGATCGCGGGTGGTCGCGCAACTGGCGGCGTTGACGCGGGCCGGGCGATAGAGCGGCGGCGCGCTTCGACTTGTGTCCGCCGCTCTAAAACAATCCACAGACAAACGGGGGCCGGCCGGCCCCCGTTTCGCATTCGCTGGCGATTGGCATGGGCCACCACGAGTTCGTAATCTTAGGTGGAGCAAGGAGCGAAGCGACGCGGTGCAGACCCTGGGATCCATTCCGTTACCTTGGAGCGCCGCTGCGGTGCAGAACCTTTGATCGCCGAGGGAGAGCGCCCCCCCTCTGTCCTGCCGGACATCTCCCTCACAAGGAGGGAGATTGGCCTTCATCACTGATTCGCCAATCACAAACCTTGCAAAAAGGACGCTGTCCGCGAAGCTGCCAATCTCCCCCCAAGTGGGGGAGATGTCCGGCAGGACAGAGGGGGCGCGAAGGATCGCTACAGAGCGCTTTTATTCTGAGCGGCGGTGCGCTTCGACTAAAAGTCGGCCGCGCTCCACAAGGAAACGGGACCTAGCGGCCCTGTTTCGCATTGTTCTCCAGAAAAAGCCTAGCGGGCCGCGCGGGCCCATTTGCGATACCAGCCTTCGCTGGCAATCGTGTTGCGGTAGACCGTTTCGCGCTCGGTCGCCTCGGCTCCGGTCTCCGCCTGGATCTCGGCCTTGAGCGCCGCATCTTCGCGGCGAAACGGTATGACCTGGACCAGCGGCGTTCCCTTTTCGATGACGTAGAGGCCATCCGGCGCCGTCGCAAAGAACGGAAAATGGATGTGGGCTGCGTAGGTGTCGGTATCGACGATGCCGGCGACGCATTCGAAAGGCTGAGCCGGCCGATTGAGCGGCGGCAGGAACAGACAACTCCAGCCCGGCGGGGTACGGATCGACCAGTAATTGTGAAATTTGCATGGCGGTGCCGGTTCCTTCGGATTGCCGGCGACCTGATGCGCGCCATGATTGCTGACCATCACCCTGTCGAACTCCCAGCCGGCATCGACGGCGCTGCCGCCATCCTTGACCTCAAGGCGGACGGTCGCCGCGAGCGGCAGGATCCAGCCGGTTGTCATCGCGTCGAGAAAAGGCATGCAGCGCTTGACGGTCAGGCCATTGTTGGTGGCCGAGGCTTGCTGCGCATCGACCGGCGGCAGTTTGCGGAACCAATCCGGCAGGACCGTCTTGGCCGCCACTGGCGGCGCGATGACCCCATGATCTTCCGGCCGACAGGAAAACCGGATCGAGCGAGAGGTCTTCTGAGAAGTCTGGGAAAAATGAAACATCGATGGCCTCCTTGGAAAAATCCGAGGAGGAACGGGCCGCAGCCGGATTTATTCCCGGGTGGGCGTCTGATATGCAGGCCGACGACGATAGTTCGGTCGCCGCGGCGCGCACAGCAGCATTGTCTAAAGCACCAATCGCATCAGCGGCCGGCCTGCCTTGCGCTCGACCAGCCTCTCGAAGCCGGCTTTCTCGAAGACCCGCGACGAGCCGACGAACAGCCCGATCGAACGCGAATCTTTCGACAGGTCGATCGGACATGCCTCGACCAGCCGCGCGCCATTCTGGCGAGCAAATTCGATGCCGCCTTCGACCAGCCGGTGCGTCACGCCCCGGCCGCGCGCCTTGACGCGGATGAAGAAGCAGGAAATCGCCCAGACGCCCGGATTGGTGGCGTCGGCGGGATCGACCGGCGCCGACCCCCTGCCCTTGTTGTTCCATTCGGGCACGTCGGCGCGCGGGCCGATCTGCATCCAGCCGACCGCCTTGCCATCCTCGAACGCCAGCACGCCCGGTGGCGGCCCGGCCTCGATCCGCGCCTTGATGTGGTCCTTGTTGCGTTCCCGGTTGCCGGCGCGGCGCGCTGCCGGCGACAGCCGGAAATGTGTGCACCAACAGCCGTAGCAGGCACCCTGCTTACCGAAAAGATCTTCAAAATCCGCCCAAAGCTCGGGCACCAGCGGCGCTATGGTCGTATTCACGAACTCTCTCCCGGCCCACCGCCTTGTCGTGGCGTCCGTCCTGACGTACCATTGCTTTTGTTCTCTTTATGTTCGCAGCGATGGCGGTTCCTGTCAACAATCCCGATCACGGTTTTTGCCGCGACTGCCTGACCTTTCAGCGCGGTGAGGCACGGCGCTGTGAGCGCTGCGGCAGTCCACGGCTGGCCCGCCATCCGGAGCTCTATCGGCTGCATCTCGCCCATATCGATTGCGACGCGTTTTATGCGGCGGTCGAAAAGCGCGACAACCCGGCGCTGAAGGACCGGCCGTTGATCATCGGCGGCGGCAAGCGCGGCGTCGTCTCCACCGCTTGCTACATCGCCCGCGTCCACGGGGTGCGCTCGGCGATGCCGATGTTCAAGGCGCTCGAAGCCTGTCCGGAAGCGGTCGTCATCCCGCCGGACATGGAAAAATATGGTCGCGTCGGCCGCGAGGTGCGCGCCATGATGCAGGCGCTGACGCCGCTGGTCGAGCCGATCTCCATCGACGAAGCGTTTCTGGACCTTGCCGGCACCGAGCGCCTGCATGGCTTGCCGCCGGCGGTGGTGCTGGCGCGCTTCGCGTTGGGTGTGGAGAAAGAGATCGGCATCACCGTTTCATCAGGCCTTTCCTACTGCAAGTTCCTGGCCAAGGTGGCGTCGGACTTTCGCAAGCCGCGCGGCTATTCGGTGATCGGCGAGGCCGAGGTGACCGGCTTTCTGGCCGAGCAGCCGGTGACGCTGATCTGGGGGGTGGGAAAAGCCTTCGCCGCCACGCTTGAGCGCGACGGCATCCGCACCATCGGCCAGTTGCAGCGCATGGAGCGCGGCGACCTGATGCGCCGCTACGGCGTGATGGGCGACCGGCTCTACCATCTTTCACGCGGCGAGGACGACCGCCGCGTGCACCCCGACCAGGATGCGAAAAGCGTCTCGGCGGAGACCACTTTCGACACCGACATCGCCTCCCCCGAGGAACTGGTTTCGGTGCTGAGAGCGCTGTCGGAAAAAGTCTCGGGGCGGCTGAAGAAATCCGGCATTGCCGGGCGCACCGTCGTGCTGAAGCTGAAGACGCAGGATTTCAAGACCCGCACGCGCACCCGGCAGCTCGGCGACCCGACACGGCTGGCCGACCGCATTTTCTCGACCGGGCTCGAACTGCTGCGCAAGGAGGCGGACGGCACCAGATACCGGCTGCTCGGCATCGGCGTCAGCGACCTCTCGAAGGACGAAAAGGCCGATCCGCCCGACCTCGTCGATATCCAGTCGCGCAAGCGTGCCATGGCCGAAGGCGCGATCGACACGCTGCGCGACAAGTTCGGCCGCAAGGCGGTGGAGACCGGCTACACCTTCGGCAAGGGCCGCAATGCCCACCCGCCCGAGCCGATCGAGGACTAGTTTAAGCATGACCCCGAAACTAAGGTCCGCGCAAGCGAAAAGCGGATCCAGTTTCCGAAGGATCACGCCCAAGCAAGATGGGTAAAGCGGGCCTCTTCAGATGCGTCGCAAATCGATCCGGCTGGTCGTCACGCGCTCGCCGGTTTTTGGGTCGACGTCGATAACGGTCAGCCGCATGCCGTCCTCGCCGTTTTTCTCGACGGTCATTTGCGCGGTACGATCGCCGTTGACCTTCTTCGCCCAGCGGATGCCGAGATTGATCGCATTGCCCGAGCGCTTGCCGCTGAGCTGCGCCGGCCCGGTGCGGGATCCGACATAGGTGCCGGTGTACTTCGTCCCGCTGGACTTCAGGTCGGCACTGATGGCGCGCGTCACCACGACGAGACCGCGGCAGGTGCCGTCCAGCGACAGTGAACTCGATGTCGCGTCGGAATTGAAGCGGCAGGAGACGTTCACCGTCGGCGCCTCGGTGGTTACCTTGACGGTGCCCTTGCCGGCAAAATTCCCCTCGAACGAGCGAAGAAAATCGGCCTCGTCGGCATGAGCCGCGCCGGCGGCAGCCGTCAGGCAGCCGGCGAGTGCAAATCGTGCACATGATTTCATTGGATCTCTCCCCTTGAACTGGCTGTTGGACCAACGCTCGCCGTCACGGCAGGTTCCGCCCTCAACATGACCGTTTTGCAACGCTCCGCTCTGGCCCAGCCGAATGCGTCGACTAGCGGTTGCGGTGAAAGTCCCGACTTGCGACATAGCGCGCATGGCACCCTCGCCCTCGGTCCCCAAGGCTGCGTTCTGGATGGCGCTGTCGATCGCATCGTTTCTGACGATGTCGGTCGCCGGCCGCGCCACGACGGCCGAGCTCAATGTATTCCAGGTGCTGGAGCTGCGATCGGTGATCGGCCTGTTCATCCTCCTGCCGCTGGTGATGATGTCAGGCGGTTTTGCGGCGATGCGCAGCAAACGCCCCGCCGCCCATATCGCCCGCAACGTCGTCCATTTTGTCGGCCAGGCGGCATGGCTCTACGCCTTGACATTGATCCCGCTGGCCGTGCTGATCTCCATCGAATTCACGACGCCGATCTGGACGGCCATTCTGGCGGTCGGCTTTCTTGGTGAAAGACTAAGCCGGCCCAGACTTGCAGCGATCGTGCTCGGGCTGATCGGTGTGCTGGTCATCGTCCGTCCGGGCGTCGGCTCCGTCGATCCGGGACATGTTGTCGTGCTGGGTGCCGCGGTCTGCTTCGGCATATCCGTGGTCCTGGTCAAATCGCTGACGCGGACGGACAGCGTCGTGTCCATCATCTTCTGGATGCTGGTCATCCAGTCCGTGCTCGGCCTTGTCCCGGCGCTCTACGAATGGCGCAACCCGCCGCTCGAACTGTGGCCGTGGATCCTGCTGATCGCCTTCACCGGCATGTCGTCGCATTTCTGCATGGCGCGCGCACTCGCCTATGCCGACGCCACCGTCATCTCGCCGATGGACTTTTTGCGCGTGCCGCTGTCGGCGCTGATCGGCTGGCTGCTGTATCAGGAGCAGATCGACGCCTTCACCGCCGGCGGCGCCTTGCTGATCCTGCTGGGCAATCTGCTCAATCTGCAGAAAAAGGCGACCAAACCAGCGGAAGTGGCAGCGTCTTAGCATTTTGCAGCCAAACGGCTTCGTTTGGCGTCCGACAAAATGCGTCAAAGCAAAGAGCTACCGCGCGGTTTTGTTTCCACAAAACCGCGCTTAGCCTCGCATTTCAGTCGCCTTCGTCGGGTATGTTGAGGAGATGCCCGCAGGCCTTGCAGTGGACGGCGTCGGCTTCATGCCGCTGAAGGCCGCATTGCGGGCACGGGAAGAAGACCTTGTTGGGACGGAAGAGCGCCTGTGCCAGCCTGACGAACAGCGATATGCCGATGATCATGGTAACGATCGCGGTGAGCTTGCCGGCTATCCCCGGCAGGACGATGTCGCCGAAGCCGGTCGTGGTCACCGTGGCGACGGTGAAATACAGCGCATCGACATAGCCTTCGAGACCGGCCCCGGTGCGGAAGAAGAAGGTGTAGACGAAACCGGTGACGACAAACAGGAATGTCAGGAGATTGATGACTGCATGACTTGCCTCGCGCCATTTTTTGAGGCCGCGCATCTCGAAAAACCGCCACAGCGCGCCGCTGCGCGACAGCGACCACAGCCGCAATATGCGCAGGAATCCCAAATTGGCCAGCGCCGAAGGCATCAGCAGCGTCAGCAGGATGAAGCCGTCGACCCACGACGTCGGCTGTTTCATCAGGCGCAGCATGTTGTTTGACGCCAGCAGCCGGGCAATCATGTCGGCGGCGACAAGCGCTGCCACTGAATAATCGAGCCAGAGGAACGAGGACGATTCCTGGATCACCGGTGTGGCGATGAAGAAGGCGATGATGGCAAGGTCGATGATAACAGCCGCCAGCTGAAACCGGAAAGCCGCAGGCGTGCGCCCGTGATAGAGTTTGCGCAATGTGTCGCGCAGCCGCGTCAAGGCTGAAAAATCCTGCACTCCGTCCCTTTTCGGCGCCTTCATGACGACTGCGATAACGCTCGCTGCGACAGCCGTCCAGTGGGCAGAGCAGAGGGAAGCGGCTGTGGCTTGAGAACATCCGGAGCGTTCCACACCCGGAAAGCAATCAGACCGGTTCGGCCTCGATGATGCTGATGCGAGGTCCGGCTTCAACGATATTCGCGACCCGAAAATCCGACGCCGCAAGCAGCAACCTGAATTCTTCCGCCGTGCGCTCCTGCCCGCCCGGCATGACCAGCATGTTCAGATCGCCGAATTTGGCGACGGCGCCTACATTGGGCGGCGCCAGAATGCTCTCGAGCACCAGCAGTTTGCCTTCTGGGCGAATCGCCCGGCGGCAGCTTTTCAGGATCCGGATGTTTGTGTCGTCGTCCCAGTCATGCAGGATCCATTTAAGCACAATAGCATCGGCTCCTTCGGGCACCGAGACGAAGAAATCGCCGGCGACGAGGTCGCAGCGATCGGCCACAGCCGCGGCGTCGAAGACCGGGCCGGCCTTCGCCACGACCTGCGGCTGATCGAATAGAATGCCGCGCTGGCCGGGATTGCGGCGGAGGATTTCGGCAAGCAGCGCGCCCTGCCCGCCGCCTACATCCATAACGACGGAGAACTGCCGGAAGTCATAGGCCGCGAGCACCGCAGCGGCGACGCCACGCGACATGGCCGTCATCGCCCGGTCGAAAACGACGGACTCTTCCGGATGCTCCGCCCGGTATTCCCAAACGCCCTTGCCATAAGCGTGGCGAAAGGCGTTTTCGCCGGTGCTGACACTGTGCAGCAGATCGCTCCATGCCTGACGGAAATACGGCCGTCCGGCCAGAATTGCCCACGACGCGACCGAATGCTGAACGTCGGATCGCAACGCGCCGCCAACCGGGGTCAGCGAGAAGGACCGGTCTTTCGCTTCATGGAACACGCCGACGGACGCAAGGGCGCGCAGCAGCCGGTAGAGCGCCTGCGGATGGGTATTGGTCAGCACGGCCAGTTCGCCGCTGCTGCGTTTTCCGTTCTTGAGATGGTCTGCAATGCCCAGCGTGGCGGCGACGCATATCGCCTGAGATACCTGGAAGCCATTGACCATTTTCTGGAGTTCGGCAGCGGCATCCCGCTCATCCATGACGCACTCCCCCGGCCGCCAAAAGACCCAGGCCGCCGAGCCCACAATACCAGCGGCATCGTCACCGAGCAATGCGACCTGGCGGAATACGGTCGTTAGCTCACACCAACTCCACCTCCACCACGCCCGGCACCGCCCGCATGGCCGAGGCGATCTGTGGCGAGACGCGGTAACGGTTGGGCAGTTCGATCTCGACCTCGCCCTGCGCCTCGTCCTTGATGACGATAATGCTCACCAGGCTGTCGCCGCGCTGGGTAAGCTGCGCTTGAATCGCCGACGCCGGCCGATCATCCCTGACAAAGATACGCAAGGCTTTTTGGATGCGGCTTGCCTCGTCCTCCAGCGACTGCACCGTCTGGATGCGCAGATTGACGCCTTCGGGCCTGTCCTCGGCCGAAACTGTGACCACCACCGAACGGCCGGGCTCGAGCAGGTCGCGATATTGCGCCAGACCTTCGGAAAACAGCACTGCTTCATACTGGCCCGACGTGTCGGAGAACTGCACGACGCCCATCCTGTTGCCGGTGCGCGTCTTGCGCTCCTGCTTGGTGGTGACGGTGCCGGCAAGCCGCCCGGCGGCAGCGCCGCGTTTGACGGCGCCCGAGAACTCGGCCCAGGTCTGCACCCGCATCTTCTGCAGCGCCGCCTTGTATTCGTCCAGCGGGTGCGCCGAGAGATAGAAGCCGACCACCTGGAATTCACGGTGCAGGCGGTCGGCGGCAAGCCACGGGTCGGTCGCCGGCAGGTTGAGCGCCTGCGACTGCGCGCCGAGCGAGGCGCCGAAAATGTCGTGCTGGCCCGACATTGCATTCTGCTGCGCAAGCGACGCCAGCCCCATCATCCGCTCGACGCCCGCCATCATCGCGGCGCGGTCGTGACCGAAGCAGTCGAGCGCGCCGGCCATGATCAGGCTTTCGAAGACGCGCTTGCCGACGATCTTCGGGTCGACCCTTTCGCAAAAATCGGCGAGGTTCTTGAACGGTTTTTCGCCGCGCATGGCGACGATATGCTCGACCGCCGCGTCGCCGACGCCCTTGAGCGCGGCCAGCGAATAGAAGATCCGGTTCTCGGCGACTTCGAAGGCGCGGAAGCTTGATATCACCGACGGCGCCACGACATCGATACCGAGGCGCAGCGCATCCTGGCGGAAATCAGCGAGTTTATCGGTGTTGCCCATGTCGAGCGTCATCGACGCGGCCAGGAATTCGACCGGGTAGTGCGCCTTCAGATAGGCCGTCTGGTAGGAGACGACCGCATAGGCGGCGGCATGCGACTTATTGAAACCATAGTCGGCGAACTTTGCCAGCAGGTCGAAGATGAAGTCGGCTTGCGGCTTGCCGACGCCGCGCTCGATCGCCCCCGAGACGAAGCGCTCGCGCTGCTTGTCCATCTCGGCGCGGATCTTCTTGCCCATGGCGCGGCGCAGCAGGTCGGCTTCGCCCAGCGAATAGCCGGCAAGCTCCTGCGCGATCTGCATCACCTGCTCCTGGTAGACGATGACGCCTTGCGTCTCCTTCACCAGATGGTCGATCTTCGGATGGATCGAAGCCATCTCCTCCTCGCCATGCTTTCTGGCGTTGTAGGTCGGGATGTTCTCCATCGGGCCCGGCCGGTAAAGCGCGACCAACGCAATGATGTCCTCGATGCAGTCGGGCCGCATGCCGATCAGCGCCTTGCGCATGCCGGCACTTTCCACCTGGAACACGCCGACCACTTCGCCGCGTGACAGCATGGCATAGGTGTCGGGGTCGTCGAGCGGAATATGGGCAAGATCGATCTCGATGCCGCGGCGGCGGATCAGCTTGACCGCGGTCTCCAGCACCGTCAGCGTCTTCAGGCCGAGGAAGTCGAACTTCACCAGGCCGGCCTGCTCGACATACTTCATGTTGAACTGGGTGACCGGCATGTCGGAGCGCGGGTCGCGGTACATCGGCACCAGCTCCCACAGCGGCCGGTCGCCGATGACGATGCCGGCGGCGTGCGTCGAGGCGTGGCGGTAGAGCCCTTCCAGCTTCTGCGCCATGTCGAGCAGCGTCTGCACGATCGGCTCGCGCTCCGCCTCCTCGGCAAAGCGCGGCTCGTTGGCGATGGCGTCGGCGAGCTTGACCGGATTGGCCGGGTTCGACGGCACCATTTTGCTGAGCTTGTCGACCTGGCCATAGGGCATCTGCAGCACGCGGCCGACATCGCGCAGCACCGCGCGGGCCTGCAGCGTGCCGAAGGTGATGATCTGGCCGACCTGGTCGCGTCCGTATTTCTGCTGGACGTAGCGGATGACCTCCTCGCGCCGGTCTTGGCAGAAATCGATGTCGAAGTCGGGCATCGACACGCGGTCGGGATTGAGGAAGCGCTCGAACAGCAGCGAGAAGCGCAGCGGATCGATGTCGGTGATCGTCGTCGAATAGGCGACCAGCGAGCCGGCGCCCGAACCGCGCCCCGGCCCGACCGGGATGCCTTGCGCCTTCGCCCATTTGATGAAGTCGGCGACGATCAGGAAATAGCCGGGGAACTTCATTTTCTCGATGATGCCGAGCTCGAATTCCAGCCTTTCGCGGTATTGCTCGACCGCGTAGCCAGGGGCTAGGCCGTGCGCGGCGAGCCGCGCCTCCAGCCCTTCATGCGCCTGTCTGGCAAGCTCCTGCGCCTCCGCCTTCACCGCCGCATCGGCGTCGGCGACATCGCCGCCGGCAAAGCGCGGCAGGATCGGGTTGCGGGTCTTGGGATAGTAGGAGCAGCGCAGCGCGATCTCGACGGTGTTGTCGATCGCCTCCGGCAGATCGGCGAACAGCCTCGCCATGTCGGCCTGGCTTCTCAGAAAATTGTCGGGCGACAGCCGCCGGCGGTTGTCGACGGCGACGACCGACCCTTCGGCGATGGCGATCAGCGCATCATGCGCCTCATAGTCGTCGCGCGAGGAGAAAAACGCCTCGTTGGTGGCGACCAGCGGCAAGTCATTGATATAGGCGAGGTCGACTGACGATTTCTCGATGGCCCGGTCATAACCGGAAACCCGTTCCATCTCGACATAGAGCCGGTCGCCGAACAGCGCCTTGAGCGCCAGAAGCCGCGTCTCGGCGAGGTCGCGGCGGTCCTCTTTCAGCGCGTTGCCGATCGGGCCGCGCGGCCCGCCGCTGAGACAGATCAGGCCGTCGCAATGGCCTTGCAGCATCTCGGTCGTCAGATGCACGGCCTCGCCGGGCGGCGTTTCCAGATAGACCCGGCTGACCAGCCTGACCAGATTGCTGTAGCCAGCCTCGGTCGCCGCGATCAAAACCACGGGCCGCATTTCCGGGCCCTGCCGCCTGCGGTCGCGCTGGCTGTCGCCGGCTTCAC
The DNA here is from genome assembly GCF_055811335.1 of Mesorhizobium sp. WSM4847. Lineage (NCBI taxonomy): Bacteria > Pseudomonadati > Pseudomonadota > Alphaproteobacteria > Hyphomicrobiales > Phyllobacteriaceae > Mesorhizobium > Mesorhizobium sp. WSM4847. Next base: position 207,345 of record NZ_JBVVPY010000005.1, read on the forward strand.
CGGAAAAAGCGAGAGCGGTCTGGCAACCGATGATCGGCTGAATACCCTCCTTCACCGCCTTTTGCGCAAATTCGAGTGCGCCGAACAGATTGTTGGTGTCGGTGACGGCAATCGCCGGTGCGTCATCTTTGACCGCATGGCCGACAACCGTGCCGAGTTGCAAAGCGCCTTCGAGCAGCGAATAGGCCGAATGAACGCGCAGATGAATGAACGGCCGCGCCGGCGCTTCCGGCCGCGATGCCTTCATAAAAGCCTCGCGCCGCAACGGATCGCGGGGAAGTGTCTCATTCGCCATTTTTTTATCGCCGTTTGAGAGGACTCAGTCGATGAGGATGTATTGTCCGGCACTGGACGATGCGAGTCCAGCGACAGGCCAATTGTCGATGCTGGCGCTGCCCCTCATCCGCCTGCCGGCACCTTCTCCCCTTATAGTGACGGGGCGAAGGGGCTGGCCGCAACCTCGGCTCGCTTTCTGCAACGCCGGAGATTGGCGAAATCCTGTGCGAAGGCGTCTTTCTCCCCGTCACTATACGGGGAGAAATGCCCGGCAGGGCAATGAGGGGCAGCGCCAACCAATGCGATTGCCTTGTATCCTCACGCAAATTCCATGATCACCGCGTCGACGGCGAGACTGTCGCCCGGTTTTGCCTTGAGTTTCGACACGGTGAGATCGCGCTCGGCGCGCAGCACGTTTTCCATCTTCATCGCCTCGACGACCGCCAGCGTCTCGCCGGCCTTGACCTCCTGCCCTTCGGCAACGGCGATCGACACGACAAGGCCGGGCATCGGGCAGAGCAGCATCTTCGAGGTGTCGGGCGCCACTTTTTCCGGCATCAGCCTTTCGAGTTCGGCGGTGCGCGGCAGCATGGCGCGTACGCTCACCGACATGCCTTTCCAGGCGACGCGAAGCCCGTTCAGCACCGGCCTGACCTGCGCGGCGATTCTTCGGTCGCCGACCGTGCCGCGCCAGATCAGGTCGCCCGGACGCCAGTCGGACGTGACCGTCAGCGCCGTGCCGCCGTCAATCGACAGACCAATCGCCAGCGGAATTGAGATCATGCCTTCGAGAACCGAGGCCGAAAGGTAATCCTTGCCGATCTTTACCACCCAGTCGCGTTTCAGCACACCCGAATGCGGCGCCAGCCGCCCGCCGAGCCGGTCGAGCCGGTCGCGGCGCAGCAGTTCGACCGCGGTGGCGATCGCTGCGAGCACGGCCGTTTCCTCGCTATCAGGCACGATCGGCGCGAAGCCGTCCGGATATTCCTCTGATATGAATGCGGTCGATATCCGCCCTTCCCGCCAGCGCGGATGCTGCATAAGTGCTGCCAGGAACGGCATGTTGTGCTCGATGCCGTCGACGACAAAACTGTCGAGCGCTTCGGACATGGCGTCTATCGCTGCGAGCCGCGTCGGCGCCCAGGTGCACAGCTTGGCGACCATCGGGTCATAGAACATCGAGATTTCCGAACCCTCGGCAACCCCGGTATCGTTGCGGATGACGATGTCGCCGAACTGTCCCTCTTGCGGCGGCCGGTATCTCGTCAGCCGGCCGATCGACGGCAGGAAATTGCGATACGGGTCCTCGGCGTAGAGCCGGCTTTCCACGGCCCAGCCTTTCAGCCTGACGTCGCTTTGCTTGATAGCGAGCTTTTCGCCGGCTGCTATACGGATCATCTGCTCGACCAGGTCAATGCCGGTGACGAGCTCGGTCACCGGGTGCTCGACCTGCAATCGTGTATTCATTTCAAGGAAATAGAAGTTCTTTTCACTATCGACGATGAACTCCACCGTGCCGGCGCTCTGGTAGTCGACCGCCCTGGCCAGCGCCACCGCCTGCTCGCCCATGGCTTTCCGGGTCCTGGCATCGAGGAAAGGGGAAGGCGCCTCTTCGACGACCTTCTGGTTGCGGCGCTGGATCGAGCATTCGCGCTCGCCGAGATAAAGCGCATTGCCATGCGCGTCGGCCAGCACCTGGATTTCGATGTGGCGCGGATCGACCACGAACTTTTCGATGAAGACGCGGTCGTCACCGAACGAGCTTTTGGCCTCCGACCGCGCCCGATCGAACCCGTCGCGCACCTCGGCCTTGCTCCAGGCGATGCGCATGCCCTTGCCGCCGCCGCCGGCCGAGGCCTTGATCATCACGGGATAGCCGATCTCGCCGGCTATTTTCTCGGCATGACCGGCATTCTCGATGACGCCAAGCCAGCCGGGCACCGTGCTGACCTTGGCCGCATTGGCGAATTTCTTCGATTCGATCTTGTCGCCCATCGCCCTGATCGCTCCGGGTTTCGGGCCGATGAAGACGATGCCTTCGTTCTCCAGCGCTTCACAGAAGGAGGCGCGTTCGGACAAAAACCCGTAGCCGGGGTGCACGGCTTCAGCACCCGTCGCCTTGCAGGCGGCGATGATCTTCTCCGGCACCAGATAGCTTTGTGAGGCTGGCGAAGGCCCGATATGTACAGCCTCGTCGGCCATCTCGACATGCACGGCGTCACGATCGGCGTCCGAATAGACCGCGACGGTGGCGATGCCCATCTTGCGAGCCGTCTTGATGACGCGGCAGGCGATCTCGCCACGATTGGCGATCAGGATTTTTGTGAACATGCGGGTTTTATTCCCTCGGCTGCCTTTCTTTTATGGGCTTGGCCCGGCCGGTCAAGGCACGTAGGCGCATATCCGGGGTGCCGAGTCGCCTGGTGCCGACCAAAACCGGGCACCGAACTGTCAATTCGTCCCATAGTCCTGAACCTGCAGATACGCTAAAGCTCGCCTCGATTGCCGATTTGGCTTGAGAGGAGAGCCCCGATGAAAACCCGTGCCGCTGTCGCTGTCGCCGCCGGAAAGCCGCTGGAAATCCTGGAGGTCGACCTCGACGGCCCTCAGCCCGGCGAGGTGCTAGTCGAGATCAAGGCGACCGGCATCTGCCACACCGACGAATTTACGCTGTCGGGCGCCGATCCCGAAGGCATTTTTCCGGCGATCCTCGGCCATGAGGGCGCCGGAATCGTCGTCGATGTCGGCAAGGGCGTCACCTCGGTCAAGAAGGGTGACCACGTCATCCCGCTCTACACGCCGGAATGCCGGCAATGCCCGTCCTGCCTGTCCAGAAAGACCAATCTGTGCACCGCGATCCGCGCCACGCAGGGGCAAGGGCTGATGCCGGACGGCTCGTCGCGCTTCTCGATCGGCAAGGACAAGATCTTCCACTATATGGGCTGCTCGACCTTCTCCAACTTCACCGTGCTGCCCGAGATCGCGGTCGCCAAGGTCAATCCCGACGCGCCCTTCGACAAGATCTGCTATATCGGCTGCGGTGTCACCACAGGCATCGGCGCGGTGATCAACACAGCCAAGGTCGAGATCGGCGCCACGGCCGCCGTCTTCGGCCTCGGCGGCATCGGCCTCAACGTCATCCAGGGCCTGCGCCTGGCCGGCGCCGACATGATCATCGGCGTCGACCTGAACAACGACAAGAAGGAATGGGGCGAGAAATTCGGCATGACGCATTTCGTCAATCCGAAGGAGATCGACGGCGATATCGTGCCCTATCTCGTCAACATGACAAAACGCGGCGCCGACCAGATCGGCGGCGCCGACTATACGTTCGACTGCACCGGCAGCACCAAGGTGATGCGCCAGGCGCTTGAGGCATCGCACCGCGGCTGGGGCAAGTCGGTGGTTATCGGCGTTGCCGGCGCCGGTCAGGAGATCTCGACGCGGCCGTTCCAGTTGGTCACCGGACGCACCTGGATGGGCACCGCGTTCGGCGGCGCGCGCGGCCGCACCGACGTGCCGAAGATCGTCGACTGGTACATGGACGGCAAGATCGAGATCGACCCGATGATCACCCACACGCTGAAGTTGGAGGACATCAACAAGGGTTTTGATCTGATGCATGAGGGCAAGAGCATCAGGAGCGTGGTGGTTTACTAAGAAATCGCGACGTGGCCGGGAGGACGCAAGGCAATCGCTTAGGTTTGCGCTGCCCCTCATCTGCCTGCCGGCATCTTCTCCCCGTATAGTGACGGGGAGAAGGGGCTGATCGCAACGTCGGCACGCATTCTGCCTCGCTGAAGATTAGCGAAATCCTTTGCGACAGCCTTTCTCCCCGTCACTATACGGGGAGAAATGCCCGGCAGGGCAATGACGGGCAGCGCCTACCTTTGACCGCTCTGGCCAATCGCCCGGCTTTCATACGCTTGGAACGAACCATGCCCGCACCCGCCATTTACGTCGATGCCGATGCCTGTCCGGTGAAGGCCGAGGTCGAGAAAGTCGCCGAGCGCCATGGCGTCGTCGTCACCTTTGTCTCCAATGGCGGCCTGCGTCCGTCGCGTGACCCGATGATCCGCAACGTCGTCGTGTCCAAGGGCGCCGACGCGGCGGACGATTGGATCGTCGACAATGCCAAGCCCAACGACATCGTGGTGACATCAGACATCCCGCTTGCAGCCCGCACGGTGGCGCTCGGCGCCTATGTGCTGGGGCCGACCGGACGCCCGTTCACGCCGGAAACGATCGGCATGGCGGTGGCGATGCGCGACCTCAAGCAGCATCTGCGCGAGACCGGCGAAAGCAAGGGCTACAACGCCAGTTTCGCGCCGCAGGACCGCTCGCGGTTTCTCGGCGAGCTCGACCGCATCTTGCGGCGCGCGCTGAAATCCGCCGCGCTGGGCTAGCGCTTGACCCCGAACCGGAGGTCAGCGCAGCAAAATCGGAATCGATCTTCGGCATCATGCGCACAGTCAAAAGTGCTATAATGTTCGAGCCCTAAAAGACGAGCGGCGGTAAGACGGACCGCCATCAGAGGCCGGGCCATGACGACCGAGACGCCCCTGAAGACACCACTGCACCGCCACATGCAGTTCGCGGTGTCGGCCTGCATCGGTGTAGTGGCACTAGCGATCCCGCTGGTCTTGCGCACTCCGTTGGCCTTTTCGATCGGCGCCAATGCGTTTTTCGCCGCCTACACCGTCATCGTCGTCGCCCAGATGCCGCTGCTCACCGGCCGCTTTTTGACCAAGAACGCGCGGGCCACCGACCAGCCGGTGCTAATCATCTTTGCGGTGACGCTGATTGTCGTCACCGTTGTCATCATCTCGCTGTTCCAATTGATCAATCGCGAGGGCAGCGCGCACCCTGTCGAACTCACCTTCGCGCTGCTGTCGATCCCGCTCGGCTGGTTCACCATCCACGTCATGACGGCGCTGCACTACGCCCATGTTTACTGGGTCAACGATGAAGAGACCGACCCCGGCAGCAAAGCGAAGCAGAAAAAGCCGGCGGCGGCCTCGTATTTGCCGGTCCTCTACTTCTCGACCACCGTCGGCATGACCTCGCAGACCTCCGATACGGCGGTCTCGACCACGCAAATGCGTCACATCGTGCTTTTGCATTCGATCCTGTCGTTCTTTTTCCATACGGTGATCGTCGCTGCCGCGGTCAACCTCGCCGTCAGTCTCGGGAGCCGGTAGCACCGGGCAGTCTGTAATAATTCCGTGATCGGATGAAACATCGCTTTGGCTGGCAACGTATTGGGAGGAGAACGATCGGAAAGGCCGGCTGAGCGGCCGGAAGGACGCGAAAAAATGCAATCGATTGCCAGGAGCCAATCCACTGTCGGGCCAGATGCCGCCGCGCCGAAAGATGCAACGCTGATCTACCGGCAATCGCGCTGGACGCGGCTGACGCACTGGCTTTGGGCCATTTCGCTGTTCTTCATGCTGCTTTCCGGCCTGCAGATCTTCAACGCCCGCCCCCAGCTCTATATCGGCAAGGAATCGGGATTCGCCTATAACAACACCATCTTCGCCATCGGCGCCGAGAACACCGCAAACGGCCCGCGCGGCTACACCGAAATCTTCGGCAAGCGCTTCGACACAACCGGTGTGCTCGGCTGGTCGGGGCCGGCGGGTCGGGAGACGGCCCGCGCCTTCCCGTCCTGGGCGACGATCCCCTCCTACTACGACCTCGGCACGGCCCGCGTCGTCCATTTCTTCTTTGCCTGGATACTGACCACGACCCTGGTCGTGTGGCTGGTCGCCAGCCTGATCAACGGTCATCTGCGCCGCGATCTTGTCCCGCGCATCGCCGATCTCAGGCGCTTGCCGCGAGACATCGTCGATCATGCCAAATTCAAGTTTCACCAAACGCGCGAGTACAACACGCTGCAGAAGATGGCCTATGGCGGCGTCATGTTCGTGCTGCTGCCGTTGATGATCATCACCGGCCTTGCCATGTCGCCGAGCATGAACGCGGCGCTGCCGTTCCTCAACGATCTGCTTGGCGGCCGGCAGACGGCGCGGACCATTCATTTCTTAGTAATGCTGCTGCTCGTCGCCTTCTTCATCATCCATATGCTGATGATCTTCGCCGCCGGCCCGATCAACGAGCTGCGTTCCATCATCACCGGTTGGTACCGAACCGATCCGCCGGAGCATGGCAGCAAGACGCCGCAGAGGAGTGCGTGAGATGGCAAAGTTTGTAATCAGCCGCAGAAAATTCCTGACCTCGGCAAGCCTCGGCGTCTCCGGCATCATGCTGTCGGGTTGCGATGCCTTCGACAGCCAGCTTCGTGTCGGCGATGGCCTGCGCAGCTTCCTTGAAGGCGCCAACGGCCTGACCTGGCGCGCGCAACGCCTGCTCGCCGGCGATTCGCTTGCGCCGGAATTCACCGAAGCCGACATTCGCCAGCCGCAGCGGCCGAACGGCGTCACCGCGCCGGACGACGATGTCTACAAGGGCCTGCTCGCCAACAATTTCGCCGACTGGCGGCTCGAGGTTTCCGGCCTCGTCGAAAAGCCGCTGTCGCTGACCCGCGAGCAATTGATGAACATGCCGAGCCGCACCCAGATCACCCGCCACGACTGCGTCGAAGGCTGGAGTTGCATCGCCAAATGGACCGGCACGCCGCTGTCGCTGGTGCTGGACCAGGCGGTGGTCAAGCCGCAGGCACGCTATGTCATGTTCCATTGCCTCGACACGATCGACCGCAGCCTGTCCGGCGACATCAAATATTACGGCTCGATCGACCTGATCGATGCCCGTCACCCGCAGACGATCCTTGCCTATGGCCTGAACGGCAAGCCGCTGCCGGTCGAGAACGGTGCGCCGCTGCGCGTCCGCGTCGAGCGCCAGATCGGCTACAAGATGCCAAAGTATCTCCGCAAGATCGAACTGGTCGACAGTTTCGCCGCCATCGGCGGCGGCAGGGGCGGCTACTGGGAGGACAATGGCTACGACTGGTACGGCGGCATTTGATCGCAACGCTGTCGCTGGCAGGTGACAAGGTGTCGCCGACAGGCTATGGATGACGAGTCGAGGGCTCAAATTGAGTCCTACCTGTTTGCGGGAGAGAGCAGCGAGAGCTGCCGCCGAAGGGGAAATCGCCCGAAATCTCTCAGGCAAAAAGAACCGTAGACGGGAAAGACACTCTGGAAAGTCGGGGCTTTTTTCGCCCCGCGCCGAAGGTGTAAGCGCTGCCGACAGAGTTACGGGGCGCGAGTCTCTCAGGCTTCAGACAGAGGGGCACGGACTGGTCGCCATTCGCGGCCGATTGCGTGCGACTCTGGAGACGACATGACGGGCGACGACACCAAACACCTTCCCCTAGAAGACCTGCACGTGGCCGCCAGTGCGCGCTTTGGCGCGTTCGCCGGCTGGTCGATGCCGCTCACCTATCCGGCCGGCGTGATGAAGGAGCACCTTCATACCCGCGAACATGCCGGCCTGTTCGACATCTCACACATGAAGCTGTTCGAGATCAGTGGCTTGGGCGCTGAAGCACTGCTCAATCGTGCCTGCCCGTTCGACGCCGGCGCGCTTGAGATTTCCCAGTCCAAATACACGTTCTTTCTCAATGAAGCCGCCGGCATCATCGACGATCTGATCGTCACCAGGCTCGGCCGGCAACGCTTCATGGTCGTCGCCAATGCCGGCAATGCTGAGGCCGACGAAAAACACCTTCGTGAGCTTGCCGACTTTGATGCCAAGGCGGACTTTGACGCCAAGATTGAAGCACTCGACCGCGTCTTCCTGGCAATCCAGGGTCCCGAAGCCTGGGCCGCCCTGTCGCGCGCCGGCATCGAAACCGGATCGCTGCTGTTCATGCACGGCTTCGAGCCGCGCGAAAACTGGTTCATGAGCCGCTCGGGCTATACCGGCGAGGACGGCTTCGAGGTCGGCCTGCCGGAAGCGGATGCGCGAAATCTCGTCGCCAAACTGCTCGAGGACGAGCGAGTGATGTGGGTTGGGCTGGCCGCCCGCGACAGCCTGCGGCTCGAAGCAGGGCTGTGCCTGCACGGACTGGACATCACGCCTGAGATCGACCCGGCCAGCGCCGGGCTGATGTGGGCGATCCCGAAGGAGGTTCGCGCCTCCGGCGCTTTCATCGGCGCCGACGCATTGCGTGCAATCCTGGAGCGCGGCCCGGCGCAAAAACGCGTCAGCCTGAAGCCGGAGGGCCGCCAGCCGGTGCGCCCCGGTGCAACCCTTTTCGATGCCGACGGCAATCCCGCCGGCCACGTCACCTCCGGCGGCTTCGGCCCCTCGGCCGGCCATCCGGTCGCCATGGGCTACGTCCAGGCGTCGCTGGCCAAACCCGGCGCAAAACTCTTCGCCGACGTTCGCGGGACCAAAATCCCGATCGATATCAATCCCCTGCCCTTCACGCCGCATCGCTACCGCAAAGGATGAACTTCATGGCAAAGACCTATTTCACTGAAGATCACGAATGGCTCCGCGTCGAAGGCGGTATCGCCACCATCGGCATCACCGACTACGCGCAGGAACAGCTCGGCGATCTCGTCTTCGTCGAATTGCCGGAGCCTGGGAAAAAGCTGGCCAAGGGCGATACCGCCGTCGTGATCGAATCGGTCAAGGCGGCATCGGACGTCTATGCGCCGGTCGACGGCGAGATCACCGAGGCCAACACCGCGCTTTCGTCTGATCCGTCCCTGGTCAATTCGGCGGCGGCCAGCGACGGCTGGCTGTGGAAGATGAAGCTGGCCGATGAAAGCCAACTCGAAGGTCTCCTGGATGAGGCCGCCTACAAAGCCCATATTGGTTGAGAGAGCAGGACCAGGAAAGATGACCGCAGCACCCTACTCCTTCTCGGCCCGCCATATCGGCCCCGGCCTCAATGATGTCAGAGCCATGCTGGCGACGATCGGCGTTCCGTCGGTCGAGACGCTGATCAGCCAGGCTGTGCCGAAATCGATCCGGCTCGACCGGCCGCTGGCCTTGCCGGCCCCGGCGAGCGAAGCCGAGGCGCTGGCCGAGCTGTCAGCGACAATGGCGAAAAATACAGTTTTGAAGAGCTTCATCGGCGCCGGCTATCACGGCGTCCACGTGCCGCCGGTCATCCAGCGCAACCTGTTCGAGAACCCGGCCTGGTATACGGCTTACACGCCCTACCAGGCCGAGATCAGCCAGGGTCGGCTCGAAATGCTGTTCAATTTCCAGACCTTGGTCACCGAACTGACCGGGCTGCCGGTCGCGTCGGCCTCGTTGCTCGACGAGGCGACGGCGGTGGCCGAAGCAGTCGGCATCGCGTTACGCCACCACCGCGATAAGCGGACCAAGGTGGCGCTGGCCGGCACGCCGCATCCGCAGACGCTTGACGTCGTGCGCACCCGCGCCGAGCCGCTCGGCATCGAGGTCGACGGTGACACGATCGACGACAACACAGCCGCTCTGCTGGTCTCCTGGCCCGATACGTTTGGCGTTTATGGCGACCACAGGGCGGCAATCGAGAAAGCTCGCGCCACCGGCGCGCTGGTCGTCTTCATTGCCGATCCGCTCGCCCTGACGCTGACCGACGCGCCGGCTGCGCTTGGCGCCGACATCGCCGTCGGCCCGATGCAGCGCTTCGGCGTGCCGATGGGCTTTGGCGGGCCGCATGCCGCTTATTGCGCCGTTTCCGACAGGCTGACGCGGCTGATGCCCGGCCGCCTGGTCGGCCAGTCCACCGACAGCAAGGGCCGGCCCGGCTATCGCCTCGCCTTGCAGACGCGTGAACAGCATATCCGCCGCGACAAGGCGACCTCCAACATCTGCACCGCGCAGGCGCTGCTCGCCAACATGGCGACCGCCTATGCGATCTGGCACGGCCCTGCCGGGCTGCAGGCGATTGCCGGCCGAATCCATGCATTGGCCAACCGGCTGGCTGACGGTCTCAAGGCAGCAGGAATCTCGGTGCTTGGCGCAAGCCGATTCGACACGGTGACGGTGGAAGTGAAAGGCAGAGCCGGGGCGATTGGCGCCGCAGCCGAAAAGACCGGCCGATTGCTGCGCGTCATCGACGCCGACCGCATCGGCATCAGCTTCGACGAGACCTCGACCGATGCCGATCTGGAGGCGATCGCGGCGCTGTTCGGCGCCAAGCGGGGCGCAGCCGCCGGCAGCACCATGCCCGGAAAACCGCGCGGCAAGGCGTTTCTCACGCAGCCTGTCTTCCGCGAAAACCACTCGGAAACCGACATGATGCGCTTCCTGCGCCGGCTGGCCGACAAGGACCTGGCGCTCGACCGCACCATGATCCCGCTCGGCTCCTGCACGATGAAACTCAATGCCGCCGCCGAGATGATGCCGGTAAGCTGGCCTGATATCGCCAATTTGCATCCCTTCGCCCCGGCAAGCCATTCGGCCGGTTACCGCGCCATGATCGACGAACTGGAAGCCTGGCTGGCGGAGATCACCGGCTTCGACGCGGTGACCCTGCAGCCCAACGCCGGCAGCCAGGGCGAGTATGCCGGGCTGCTCGCCATTCGCGGCTATCACCGCTCACGCGGCGAAGCTCACCGCACGGTCTGCCTGATCCCGTCATCGGCGCATGGCACCAATCCGGCGAGTGCGGCGATGGCCGGCATGAACGTCGTCGTCGTGCGCTGCACCGAAGACGGCAACATCGACGTCGATGACCTGAAAGCCAAGGCGGACGAGCATGCGCAAGACCTTGCGGCGCTGATGTTCACCTATCCCTCGACGCACGGCGTTTTCGAGGAAGGCGCGCGCGACCTCTGCGCCCTTGTCCATGAGCATGGCGGCCAGGTCTATTTCGACGGCGCCAACCTCAACGCGCTGGTCGGTCTCGCCCGCCCCGGCGACATCGGCGCCGACGTCTGCCACATGAACCTGCACAAGACGTTCTGCATCCCGCATGGCGGCGGCGGTCCCGGCGTCGGCCCGATCGGCGTCAAGGCGCATCTGCAACCCTATCTGCCCGGCCACGTCGTCGAAGGCTCGGGCCATGCCGTGTCGGCTGCACCGTTCGGCAGCGCTTCGATCCTGCCGATCACCTGGATGTATATCCGGATGATGGGCGCTTCGGGCCTGAAGCAGGCGACCGAGACGGCGATCATTTCCGCCAATTATGTGGCGACGCGGCTCGGAGCGCATTTCCCGGTGCTCTACAAGGGCAGGCACGAGCGCGTCGCGCATGAATGCATCCTCGATACCCGCGTGCTCAAGGACGGTGCCGGCATCAGCGTCGACGACGTCGCCAAGCGGCTGATCGACTATGGTTTCCATGCGCCGACCATGTCGTTTCCGGTCGCCGGCACGCTGATGGTCGAGCCGACCGAGTCCGAGCCCAAGCGCGAGCTCGATCGCTTCTGCGAGGCGATGATCGCGATATCAGGCGAGGCAGCCAAGGTGGCGGAAGGCGAATGGCCCCTGGCCGACAATCCGCTGGTCAATGCGCCGCATACCGCCGCCGAGGCGCTGGCCGGCCAGTGGACCCATCCCTATTCGCGCCTGGAGGCGGCCTACCCCGCCGGCGATGCCGACACGTCAGCCAAATACTGGCCGCCGGTGTCGCGCATCGACAATGTGGCCGGCGACCGCAACCTCGTCTGCTCCTGCCCGCCGCTGTCGGAATATCTGGGGGCGGCGGAGTAGACCATGATCCCGAAAAGTGGAATCCGGTTTTCGGACAAGATCATGGTCTAACAAGAAGATAGAAGCCTCAATCAGGCAGAACGCAAGGCCGGCGCGTCGGCCTTGCTCGCCTTGTTCTGGGCGACGACGCGATTTCGCCCGGCGCGCTTTGCCGCATAGAGTGCGGCGTCGGCTTCGGCCAGCACATTGTCGAGACTGGTGCCATCCGTCCCGCCAAAGCCGATGCCGCCACTGACTGTGCTGCGCAACGGACCAAGCTGGGTGGCGACGACTTCCGTGCCGAAGGCGACGCTGATCTTGCTCGCAATGTCGTAAGCCTTCTCTTCAGTCATCCGCGACATGACGAGGACGAATTCCTCGCCGCCCAGCCGGAAGGCGTCGACGCCGGTCCTGGAGTATTTTCTGACGACAGCGGCGAAGCGGCGCAGAACCTGATCGCCGACCGGATGACCGAATACATCGTTCGTCTTCTTGAAATGGTCGAGGTCGAACATGGCGACGGACATGAACGGGCCGAAAATCCGCTCGCCGTAGAATGCCGTCAACGCCCGCCGGTTCATCAGCCCGGTCAATGGGTCGGTCATGGTCTCGGCCTTCAGTTCGATCTGCGCCTGCAAATGGTGCAGGGAGAGCGTCAATGCGCCGAGCCCCGTCATGCAGGCGACCGCCACGGCGGAATTCAACCGTTCGGCCCAGTTGTCGGGCGCAACGCCGAGCACCCATTGGCCCTTGACCAGCAGGACCGCGCCGCAAAGTCCGAAGGACAGCGCACAGACGCCGCTCAGGAACGAAACGACCAGCAATATCCGGCGATCATGACCACCTTTGATCCAGAACATCACCCCGATAAGCGAGAGCAGCGCCGTTACCGTCGCGTAGGTGACGATGAAGCCGACGCCGTCAAAGCCCAGCGACGTCGCGCCTGCGCAAACCGCCATCCCAGCCAGGGTCGGCAAGATGGCGCGCCTGTAGTCGTGGACGCCGAGATACTGCATGGCCGACAGGCAGAGGGTCAGAAGGCCCAGGCTGAGAAGCGCAAGTACAATCTGGCAAAGCCAGGGGCTGGGATGCTTGGCATAGTGCCAGAACAAGACCACATGTGCGACGAGCACGAGAATGCCGCACGCCACCGTCAGCACAAAGCGGGCCTGTGGCGCGGTGCACCAGATCGCAAACATGGTGATGCTGAGGCACGTGCCCGACAGCGCTGCCGCAAGCAGGAGCGAACTGTAATCCAACATGCGTAAGCGACAGCCTCTTCTCGGGTTCTTGCCGCATTCTAGGTCAGCAGCAATCCGCGAAGACCCTTTTTCGGCCAACCTTCCGGCGTAACCTCCGGACAAGGTTTACAAAGCGTCGATGCCCTCGGCCCATTTCCGCCGCTTGGTTGTCGAATGGTTTTGCAGTAAGAGGCTCTATCCTCGAACGTAACGGGAACCTCCGTCGCCTGCCCGCAAAAAGCGTGGCAGTATCGGGTGGTGATTCGCAGCATCGCAATCCAGGACCAGCATGAACGACAGCAACGATCTTTTCGGCAATTTGGACAAGCAGCCGCAACCGGTTCGCGCCACCGCGCGCCCGGCCGACCCGCTGGTGCAGGCGGCGAAGCGCCCGGCATCCCGCGACGGCAGCGAGAGCTACAGTGCCGCCGACATCGAGGTTCTGGAAGGGCTGGAGCCGGTGCGGCGGCGGCCCGGCATGTATATCGGCGGCACCGACGACAAGGCGATGCACCATCTGTTCGCCGAGGTCATCGACAATTCGATGGACGAGGCGGTCGCCGGCCACGCGACTTTCATCGATGTCGAGCTTTCGGCCGACGGATACCTGGCGGTGACCGACAATGGCCGCGGCATTCCGGTCGATCCGCATCCGAAATTCAAGAAGCCGGCGCTCGAAGTCATCATGACGACGCTGCATTCGGGCGGCAAGTTCGACAGCAAGGTCTACGAAACCTCGGGCGGCCTGCACGGCGTCGGCGTCTCCGTCGTCAACGCGCTGTCGGACCATCTCGAGGTCGAGGTCGCGCGCGGCCGCCAGCTCTATCGCCAGCGCTTTTCGCGCGGCGTTCCGGTGACCGGTCTGGAGCAGCTCGGCGAGGTGCATAACCGCCGCGGCACCAGGATACGCTTCCATCCCGACGAGCAGATCTTCGGCAAGGGTGCGGCGTTCGAGCCGGCGCGGCTCTACCGGATGACGCGCTCGAAAGCCTATCTGTTCGGTGGCGTCGAGATCCGCTGGACCTGCGACCCCTCGCTGATCAAGGAGAAGGACACGACGCCGGCCAAGGCCGAGTTCCATTTTCCCGGTGGCCTCAAGGATTATCTGAAAGCCTCGCTCGGCGACGAATTCCAGGTCACCCGCGAAATCTTTGCCGGCAAAAGCGACAGGCAAGGCGGCCACGGCTCGCTCGAATGGGCGGTGACCTGGTTCGGCGGCGACGGGTTCCTCAATTCCTACTGCAACACCATTCCGACCGGCGAAGGCGGCACCCACGAGGCCGGCTTCCGCAACGTCTTGACGCGCGGCCTGCGCGCCTATGCCGAGCTGGTCGGCAACAAGCGCGCTTCGATCGTCACCTCGGAAGACGTCATGATCTCGGCGGCGGGCATGCTGTCGGTGTTCATCCGCGAGCCGGAATTCGTCGGCCAGACCAAGGACCGGCTGGCGACGATCGAGGCGATCAGGATCGTCGAGGCCGCGATCCGCGACCCCTTCGACCACTGGCTGGCCGACAACCCGCAGGAAGCTTCGAAGCTGCTCGAATGGGTGATCGCGCGTGCTGACGAGCGGGTGCGCCGCCGCCAGGAGAAGGAAGTCTCGCGCAAGAGCGCGGTGCGCAAGCTGCGCCTGCCCGGCAAGCTCGCCGACTGCACGCAGAATGCCGCGGCCGGCGCCGAGCTCTTCATCGTCGAGGGCGATTCGGCCGGCGGCTCGGCGAAACAGGCGCGCGACCGCGCCAGCCAGGCAGTGCTGCCGCTGCGCGGCAAGATTCTCAACGTCGCCAGCGCCGGCAACGACAAGCTGGCTGGCAACCAGCAGATTTCCGACCTGATCCAGGCGCTTGGCTGTGGCACGCGGTCAAAATACCGCGATCAGGATCTGCGCTACGACCGGGTCATCATCATGACCGACGCCGACGTCGACGGCGCCCACATCGCTTCGCTGCTGATCACCTTCTTCTATCAGGAGATGCCGAGCCTGGTCCGCGACGGCCATCTCTACCTGGCGGTGCCGCCGCTCTACTCGATCCGCCAAGGCGGCAAGGTCGCCTATGCCCGCGACGATGCGCACAAGGACGAACTGCTGCGCACCGAGTTCACCGGGCGCGGCAAGGTCGAAATCGGCCGCTTCAAGGGGTTGGGCGAAATGATGGCCGCCCAGCTCAAGGAAACCACCATGGACCCGAGAAAGCGCACGCTGCTCAGGGTCGACGTGATCGATGCCGAGGCGGCGACCAAGGATGCGGTCGACGCGCTGATGGGCACCAAGCCGGAAGCCCGATTCCGCTTCATCCAGGAACGCGCGGAATTCGCCGAGACGGAAGTGCTGGACATCTGAGCTAACCCGCTCGCGTCGAATGCGGAGTTCCCGGAGTTCTTCGTGAAGGATAAGGCCTAAGCCGCCGCGATCGCCAGCGCGTGACCGCGCGCGTTTTCGCGCAGCGCATCGAGGTGGATCGATTTGACCAATCCGGCGAGATCGCCTTCGGCGGACTGCCCGCCCAATTCCTTCAGCATCAGCCAGCTGACTTCCTGGACGCCGGCGAGGCGCTTGCCATTGGCGACCTCGCGCCAGATCTTCAGCGCGCGCAGGATGATGGCGTGCGTGGCCGCGGCCAGGCCGGCGCTGCGGAGCAGCGCCTGCAGCGCCACGTCGTGCCCGCCGGCCAGCAGCGCCCTCACCCGTTGTTCGGATTGCTGGCTGAGCGCGACCAGCGCCGAGCCGAAGAAATCGACCTTGCCGTGCGCAATGGTGCGAATGATGAAGCTTGCGGTCAGGTCGCCGCGCAGGCGCAGATGCTCGATGAGCGCCGCATGTTCTTCCTGGCGGGTGCCTTCGATCAGCGTCATCGACGCCTTGACGCAGGCGTCGCGCATGACGCGCTCGGTTCTGGCACGGCCCATCAGCGCCAGCACCAGCGGCGAACCTTTTAGCGTTTCACCAAGTTTTATCAGCAGCATATGCCGGCAGTCAGCGGGCAGACGCGCATCCGATATCAGCGCTTCGCGCAGCGAAGGCAGATGGCCATGGCGTTCGGCGATACGGCGGAAGCTGAGCGAAGCGATGTCGGCGCCGCTGTTGGCGAGAAGCGTGGCGCAGGCTTCCGGCTCGCCGATTTCGGCGATCGCGGCGGCGACCGCCATGGAGACGCGCGGACGATCGGCGATCAGTTTCTGGATCGCCTTCTGGCCGCCGGCAACCCGGTCGGTCAGATCGGCATCGGTAAGCAGCGGCGAACGTGCCAGCACCAGGCTGGCGACTTCCGGCTGATCGGACGCCAGCGCGCTGATGATCTGCAGCGGCGCGTGATGGCTCATCGACAGCGCCTCTGCCATCGCCAGCCGCACTTTCGACGAGGCATCGTCGAGCAGCAGCGTCAGCGCCGCCTCCGCCGCGCAGCGATCCTCGAAAGGCAGTTCGGCATTGATGTAGGCGCGGGCCAATGCGCTTGCTGCCGCGGCGCGCTCAGAGACCCTTGCCGTATGAATCCATTTCAGGAAATGCGAAACAACCATGCCGTCCGCTATGCCCCTAGCCCGAGTCCGTTCCCGCCCCAGTGAAGACCGTAGGCAGAAATGGTTTACGAACGGTTCACCATCTTTGTTAACTGCCCCTCTTTGTTAACTGGCTTGCGAGCGCGGTAGGCAGCGCCTATCAACCCTTAGAGCGACTTGCGCGCTTTCGGACGCACAAAGCACGCTAACACTTTGAAGCATCGTACTTTCCAAAAAATCGATTCCGATTTTCGGGGCGATGCGGCAGCGGAGGAGATCGACCATGGCCGGGCTTTATCTGGAAGAGTTCGTCGTCGGCCACGTCTTCCAGCACACGCTGCGGAAAACCGTCACCGAAAGCGACAACATGCTGTTCTCGGTAATGACGCTGAACCCGCAGCCGCTGCACATCGATTTCGATTTCGCCGCCAAAAGCGAATGGGGCAAGCCGCTGGTCAATTCGCTGTTCACGCTGGGCCTGATGATCGGTATTTCGGTGAACGACATCACCGTCGGCACCACCGTCGCCAATCTCGGCATGAAGGAGACGGTGTTTCCGCATCCGGTCTTCCACGGGGACACCATCCGCGTCGAGACGACGGTGGTGTCGGTGCGCGACTCCAGGTCGAAGCCGGACCGCGGCATCGTCGAATTCGAGCACCGCGCCTACAACCAGGACGACGTGCTCGTCGCCAAATGCACGAGGCAGGCGATGATGATGAAGAAGGCGGCCTGACCGATGCGCTCGCTGCTGTTCGTTCCCGGCGATTCGGAAAAGAAGCTGGAAAAGGCGATTGGCGCCGACGCCGACGTGGTCATCGTCGATCTCGAGGATTCGGTCGCGCCACAAAACAAAACCTTGGCCCGCGATATCGCCGCACGCTTCATCACCGAACACGGGCATCAAACCAGTTCCGCAATCTATGTCCGCATCAACGATCTCTCGACCGGCCTGGCGAATGACGATCTGGCGGCACTCGTGCCAGTGAAACCCGACGGCATCATGCTGCCGAAGTCGAACAGCGGACAGGATGTCCAGCAGCTCTCGGCCAAGCTCAGGGTGCACGAGGCCGAAAGCGGGGTCCCGGACGGTGCGATAAAAATCCTGCCGATCATCACCGAAACAGCTGCCGGTGTGCTGGCGACCGCGAGCTACGCCAACGCAAGTGCGCGGCTTGTCGGCGTGACCTGGGGTGCGGAAGATCTCTCGGCAGCAATCGGTGCGCGCACGGCCCGCGACGAGAATGGCCGCTACACCGATGTGTTCCGCTTCGCCCGCACCATGACCATCCTCGCCGCCGGTGACGCGGAAGTCGCGGCGATCGACACGGTTTTCCCAGATTTTCGCGACATGACCGGCTTCGCGGCGGAATGCGCCGAGGCCGAGCGCGACGGCTTCACCGGCAAGATGGCGATCCATCCGGCGCAGGTGCCTGTCATCAACGCCGCCTTCACGCCGTCGACCGAGGCGGTGAAACACTCCCTGGCGATCGTCCAGGCATTCGAGGCGGCTGGAAATCCCGGCGTCGTCGGCATCGGCGGCAAGATGTACGACCGGCCGCATCTCAAGCTGGCAGAGCGGCTTCTGGCACGCGCCAGGGCGGCAGGGATTTCGGCCTAATATTTTCCCAGCCTAGTCTTTTCCCCAATGAGGCCGGCGCAGCGAGAAGATCTTGCTGACGCTGGCATAATCCATATAGCCGAGACGGCCGACATTGCCCGCCCTGACGATATCGAAGATGCCGTCTTTCAGGAAGGCATCGTCGATATGCACACCGACGACTTCGCCGGCAACGACGATGGCGCCGGTCGGTGTCCCGTCCAGCGCCTTTGGACGCATGATCTCCGTCACCCGGCATTCAAGCGCCGCGGGCGCCGCCGCCACGCGGGGTGGCGCAACCAGCCGCGACGGCGCCATGGCGAGATCGGCATAGTCGAATTCGGTGACGCCGCGCGGCGCATCGACCGCGGTGCGGACCATTTTTTCAGCGAGATCGCGGCTGACGAGATTGGCGACGAACTCGCCCGTTTCTTCGGCGAATGTGGCGCTGTCCTTCTCGCCTTCGGATGAAAACCAGACGATGAAGGGCCGCGTCGAAAACGCATTGAAGAATGAATAGGGGGCGAGGTTGACCTCGCCGGCCTTGTTCACCGTCGAGATCCAGCCGATCGGCCGTGGCGCCACGATCGCCTTGGACGGGTCATGCGGCAGCCCGTGGCCTTTAGACGGCTCGTAGAACATTCAGCCCACCCATGGCCCTGCATAATCGCCATAGAGCTTTGCCGGATCCGGCCGCGGCCGCTCCGGCGCCGGCCCCTGATAGGAGCCGATATGGATGAAGCCGACCACCCGCTCATGCGGCGCCAGCCCCAGGATCGCCCTGCCCTCCGGCACGTCGGAATACCAGTTGCTGATCATGTTGGTGCCATAGCCCAGCGCATTGGCTGATAGCATCAGGTTCATCGCCGCCATGCCGCCGGACAGGAACATCTCCCATTGCGGGATTTTTGGGTTTTCCTTCGGGCTCGACACCACGCCGATCACCAAAGGCGCGCGCGAAAAGCGCGCCAGTTCCTGGTTATGGCGGCCTTCCGGCAGCGGCCCTTCGCGCTGTGCGGCAAGGGCCGCCAGCTTCTTGCCGATCTCGACGCGCGCCTCGCCCCGGTAGAGGATGAAGCGCCACGGCTCGAGCCGGCCGTGGTCCGGCACCCGCGAGGCGGCGGCAATCATCGTCGCGATGTCAGCGTCGCTGGGCGCCGGTTCCTTCAACTCCGGGATCGGCGCGGAATTTCGGGTCAGCAGAAAGTCGATGATCGGCGACGCCATGGGCGCAAGTCTCCTTGGAATTTGAGCTGAAGCGCACCATCGGGGCATCGGGCGGCTCGGGCTTGGCGCGGCGCGCCGCACAAAGAGCCCTCCAGTAGAAGCTGATCGGACTTTTGAGCCTTGAAATTGCCACCGCCTTGGGCTTCAACGCAAGCCATGTTTGAGGGGACATCGCGACTTTTCCCGATCTGGCTCGCAGCCGCACTGTTGATGGTGCCGGTTTCGCTTGCCGTCGCGCAGGATGCGGACGGCCTCGGTGATCTGAAACTTCCCGGAATGTCGAACTATGCGCCCCCAAAAAGCGAGGCACCGCTGGCAGCGGCGAGCAGCGGGGCGATTACGCTGTCGGCGCAATTGACCGACAAGGGCGCCGACATCACACGCGGCATCGTCTGGCGCGTCTTCAAGCCTGACGCCACCGGCGACGGCAAGCTGCCGATGGTCGCTTCCGCCCATGGCGGCAGCGCGGTGTTCCAGCTCGAGCCCGGCAGCTATCTGGTCCACGCCTCTTACGGCCGGGCCGGAGCCACCAAGCGCATCACCGTCGGCAAGGACGCCAAGCGCGAAAGCCTCGTGCTCGATGCCGGCGGACTCAAGCTCGACGCCGTCCTGTCAGGCGGGGTGCGCATACCGCCGAAGAAACTGCGCTTTTCGATCTATGAAGGCCAGGCCGAGGCCAATCACGATCGCGCCCTGATCATACCCGACGTCGAGCCGAACAGCGTCGTGCGGCTGAACGCGGGCGTCTATCACGTCGTCTCGACTTATGGCTCGGTGAATGCGGTCATCCGCTCAGACATCCGCGTCGAGGCCGGCAAGCTGACCGAAGCAGCCGTCGAGCATCGTGCGGCGGAGATGACCATGAAGCTGGTGCGCGAGCCGGGCGGAGAGGCGATCGCCGACACCTCCTGGTCGTTGCTCAACGAATCCGGCGATCCCATCCAGGAAACCGTCGGCGCCTTTGCTTCGATGGTGCTTGCCGAGGGCGACTACACAATCATCGCCAAGAACCGCGACCGCATCTACCAGAAAGATTTTACGGTCGTGGCCGGGCAGAACCAGGAAATCCAGGTTTTGGCCACGGAGGCCTCGGCGATCGATCCTCAGGAAGGCGCGGACTAGACGTCCGAACCCTGTGCGGGAACCGGTCCAGCAGCGTATGATTGCCGATCAAGCCGCGTTACGCATGCGTTGCGGCAGAAACTGGCCGCGGCCGCGCGGTTCCGCCGGAGCCAGATCGAAGACAGCCCGGTAAAGCCGCTCGAGCAAAGCCTTGCGGTCGCCCACCTGCTCCAGTTCGTCCCATCCCAGCACGTCGCCGACGCGCACGTCGATCGATTTGCCGGACAGCCGACCGAATTCGTGGATGAGCAGCGAAGTACGCAGCGTCAGCGAAGCCCTGCCGACGAACTTCGCGACGCGCCCGTCACGCTCGGCCAGGTTCATGGGTCCGCTGACCAGGTGGAACAGCCGCCCGTTCTGGCCGGAAAAGTGCATTGGGACAACCGACGCCTTGGCATCCCTAACGAGACGGGCCGGAAACATCTTCCACGGCAGGTCGCGCGCCCGGCCAAAACCTTTCGGCGCGGTGGCGACGCCGCCCGCGGGGAAGACGACGATGATGACGCCGTCTTTCAGCAGCCGCATCGCCTCATGGCGCACCGCCATGTTGTTCCTGAGCGCGTCCTTGGTCTCGGAAAAGTCGATCGGCAGCGAATAGGGCTCTATCTCGCGGATCTTGAGCAGATCCTTGTGGATCATGACACGGAACGGGCGCTGAAGCTGCTCGGCCAGCGACAGCACCGCAATGCCGTCGCCGATGCCGAACGGGTGGTTGGCGACGATCACCAGCGGCGTGTCAGGCAATTTTTCCGGCGGCCATTGGCCGGTGGTCCGCACCCTGACATCGATCAGCTCCAGCATGCGGCTGAACACGCGCTCGCCGCTCGGCACCACATGGCGGCGCCAAAAGTCATAGAGCGCCGCGAAGCGGTCGCGGCCGGACAGGCCTTCGATGGAGTGGATGAACCAGCGCGTCAATGTCGGCTGATGCGGGCTGGCATAGGAGAGCTCGGGAAACGGTCTTTCGCGCATCTTCAGCTTGAGCATGAGGCTCGTTACCAGGCTGGCGTGACAAGCGTGTGAACCTCGTCCGGCCCGATGCGGACGAGATTCACCCGCGCGCGCCGTTTTCCAAGTCGCGGAGATAGCTCAACACCGCTTCAAAATGCCCTTTGGCCACCAATTCGGCTGCGGTCTTATGATCGTACTCGGCGATCGGCTCGTTTCGATACCCGTAAATAGCTTTGCTGATGTCTCCGGTGAGCGTCGCCGCAGCCGTGATCGCCTTGATCATTTCGCGCATCCGGCTTTGCAGTCGCTCAGAGGCCGGGTTGCGAAGCGTGTTTCGGTGAACACCAGTCAGATCGGCCAGGTTCGTCACCTGGACCCCAAGCGCCTTTGAGAAGCGTTTTGGTGAAATGTATGGCGTGCGAGGTTCCTGAAGGCTCTCCACGAAGCCCGACACCATGGCTGCCTGCGTATTCTGAGCGACTGTCATCGATCTCTCCGGCGCGCCTGCAATGGCACTTGTTGGCACAATATGTGCACATTTCTTGCATCAAGTGCCGATTGCCCCGTCAGCTCTCAGGACAAAGAAATAAACTGCGACGGAAATACGAAGCGCTGCGACGTCAACCTTGTCGGCGTGAACTTCGCCCGGATTACTGCCGACAAGGATGCGCCATTGGAGCCAGGGTCAGGCCACTCGTTTGCGCCTGCGGTCGGGCGTCACCGCTTCTTCGGCAAGCATCGCCACCGCCTGGCCAAGGCCGAGCGACTCCTGGTCGCGCGAGCCGAGCCGGCGGATGTTGACCGTCTCTTCCTCCGCCTCGCGCTTGCCGCAGACGAGGATCACCGGAACCTTGGCCAGGCTGTGCTCGCGGACCTTGTAGTTGATCTTCTCGTTGCGAAGATCGGCTTCCGCCAACAGTCCGGCCGCCTTCAGCTGCGCGACGACCTTTTGCGCGTAATCGTCGGCATCGGAGGTGATCGTCGCAACCACCACTTGCAGCGGCGCGAACCACAGCGGGAAATGGCCGGAATAGTTCTCGATCAGGATGCCGAGGAAGCGCTCCATCGAACCGCAGATGGCGCGATGCACCATCACCGGCTGCTTTTTTTCCGAATCCGAGCCGATGTAGAAGGCGCCGAACCGTTCCGGCAGGTTGAAATCGACCTGCGTGGTCCCGCATTGCCAATCGCGGCCGATGGCGTCCTTCAGCACATATTCGAATTTTGGCCCGTAGAACGTGCCCTCGCCCGGATTGACGCCGGTCTTGATCCGGTTGCCCGACCGCGCTGCGATCTTGTCGAGCACGTCCTGCAGCACGCCCTCGGCATGATCCCACATAGCGTCGGTGCCGACCCGTTTTTCGGGACGCGTCGCCAGCTTGACGGTGATTTCGTCGAAGCCGAAATCGGCATAGGTCGACAGGATCAGGTCGTTGATCTTGATGCACTCGTCGGCGAGCTGTTCCTCGGTGCAGAAGATGTGGGCATCGTCCTGGGTAAAGCCGCGCACGCGCATCAGCCCATGCAGCGCGCCGGACGGCTCATAGCGATGCACATTACCGAATTCCGCAAGTTTTACCGGCAGATCGCGGTAGGACTTCAGACCGTGCTTGAAGATCTGGACGTGGCCGGGGCAGTTCATCGGCTTCAGTGCAAACATCCGGTCGTCGTCGGTGTCGTCGCCGGCAACCGTCACCTTGAACATATTGTCCCGGTACCAGCCCCAGTGACCTGACGTCTCCCACAGGCTTTTGTCGAGCACTTGCGGCGCGTTGACTTCCTGATAACCCTGCTCGTCGAGGCGGCGGCGCATGTAGTTGACCAGGTTCTGGAACAGCCTCCAGCCCTTGGCATGCCAAAAGACGACGCCCGGCCCCTCCTCCTGGAAATGGAACAGGTCCATCTCGCGGCCGAGCTTCCTGTGGTCGCGCTTTTCGGCTTCCTCCAGCATGGTCTGATAGGCATCGAGCTGCGCCTGATCGGCCCAGGCCGTGCCATAGATGCGGGTCAGCATCGGGTTGTTCGAATCGCCGCGCCAATAGGCGCCGGCCACCTTCATCAGCTTGAAGGCGCTGCCGATCTGTCCGGTCGAGACCATATGCGGGCCGCGGCAGAGGTCGAACCAATCGCCTTGCGCATAGATCTTGAGGTCCTGATCCTCGGGAATGGCGTCGATCAGTTCCAGCTTGTAGCGCTCGCCCTTGTCGGCAAAGATCTTTTTCGCCTTCTCGCGCGACCACACCTCTTTGGTGAACGGCTTGTTGCGCGCGATGATCTCGCGCATCTTCTTCTCGATCACCGGGAAATCATCGGGCGTGAACGGCTCGTTGCGGGCAAAATCATAGTAGAATCCGTTCTCGATCACTGGGCCGATGGTCACCTGCGTACCCGGCCACAATTCCTGCACGGCTTCGGCCAGCACGTGCGCTGCGTCATGGCGGATGAGCTCCAGTGCGCGCGGGTCTTCGCGGGTGATGATCTCGACCTTGCCGGACTTGCCGAGCGGGTCGGAAAGATCGCGCACCACGCCATCGATCGAGTAGGCGACCGCCTTCCTGGCCAGCGACTTCGAGATCGATTCCGCCAGGCCGGCGCCGGTCATCGCCGCTTCGTAGTCGCGGACGGAGCCATCGGGAAATGTCAGGGAAACGGAATTCAGCATAAAATTCTCCTATCCAGTCCCGCAAACGAACGCGGGTGGTGAAATGCATGTCACCCAAAAGTGTGCAGCGGTTTTTGGCCGACGACATGCATAAAGTAAAAAGCCGGATGCGTCCGGCGGCAGTCTTTTATGGGCAGATTTTCGTGCCGTAAAGGCGAATGACCAATCACTTGCTCCTGTCGACGAGATTCGGCAGCTCTTTCAGGAACATCGTCCGCGCCTGAGGCCCCTTCGGCGTATCGGAACGTTTCGTATCGATTACCAGGCGGGCAAAGACGATGCTGCGCGCATCCTTGTTCGCCCAGCCGACAAACCAGCCAAGCGGGCCCTTGTCGGCGCTTTCGCCAAGCCTGGTGGTCCCGGTCTTGCCCTGCACCGTCCAGCCACCTGACCGGAAGGTCGGCAAGATCGCTTTGGTCATCGCGTGGGCTTTGGCCGAAACCGGCAGTTCGCCGGCAAGCAGCCGGCGCATGAAATTCACCTGTTCGACCGGCGATATCTCAAGGGAAGAATTCACCCAGGACCGGGTGAGGCCATCATTCCTGCCGGGAGTGCCGGCAACATCGGTGTTGCCGTAGTCGAATTTCGAGACGTAGCCGGCGAACCGCTCGCTGCCGAGCCGGCGGGTGATTTCCTGCGAAAACCACAGCACCGAGTCCTTTTCCCAGATCGTCGGGTCGACGGTTTTCTGGTCCCGCTTGACCGCCTTGAACTCGGGCTTGTAGCCCCAGGCCGGCGTGTGCTCGTCGCTCAGGATTCCCGCGTCATAGCCGATCAGGGCCAAGGGGACCTTGAAAGTCGAGGCGGGACTGAAGCGCTGGTCGCAGACCCCGTCCCGATACAGCGTTTCACCGCTTGCAGCATCCAGGATCAGCGTGCATTCGACCTCCCCCAGCGGCGCCGATTGTGCGCGGATCGGAAAACCAAAAAGCCAGGCCAGAAGGTAGATAACCAAGGCGAAAACGAATGGACGGCGGTCTATCTGGCGCATTGGCAATCTCTCCTGATGGCTATCAGGAGCGGCTTAGCGAGGCGTCTTGTCTCGATTTTGTCTTAAATGCGCAACGTGCGGTTAACCCTAGCAAATCGTAAAGATCCTGCTCTGGTTGCAGAGCTTACGCCCCACCGGCATCGGTTTCCGGATCACTGCGCTTTTTCCCGATCCGCCAGTACCGCCAGGGTGTGAACCAGACATAGCGCTCGGCCAGCACCTCCGGCACCCGGTCGATGCCATGCGTTCCGCCCGGCCCGCAGCGCAGCACGCGGAAAAAACCCAGCCAGCTGCCGGCCCATAGCCCATGGCGGGCGATCGCTTCGTGCGCGTATTCGGAACAGGTCGGCAAATGCCGGCAGGAATTGCCGACAAAGCCGGACAGCGTCAGCTGGTAGAAGCGCACGAGTGAGGTGCCGACGATTCGGCCGGGCGTCTTGCGCCAGGGGCCCGGCCAGTTGCGCGTGTATCGCGGCCTCTGATGCGTGTGATCCGTCGCCATTTGACGGCTACGCCGCCTGTTCGGCGCGCTTCTTCTCGATCTGGCCGATCGCGTCGACCACCGCATCGAAGGTCAGCATGGTCGAGGCATGGCGCGCCTTGTAGTCACGCACCGGCTCGAGATATCTGAGATCGGCGAAGCGGCCTTGCGGCGGTGCGCCGTTTTCCTTCAGCATCTTCAGCATGGTCTCGCGAACGCTGCGCAACTCATCCGCGCTGGCGCCGACGACATGCTGCGCCATGATCGAGGACGACGCCTGGCCAAGCGCGCAGGCTTTGACGTCATGGGCGAAATCGGTGACGATACCGTCATCCATCTTCAGATCGACGGTCACCGTCGAGCCGCACAGCTTGGAATGCGCGCGCGCGGTTGCATCGGGATGGTCGAGCCGGCCGATCCGCGCGATATTCCCGGCAAATCCCAGAATTTTCGCATTGTAGACGTCGTCGATCATATTTTTCCAATCCGTCGCCGCCGAGCGAACAGCGATTGCCGCAGACGGCCTTCCTTTCGCTCGCAACGATCATATATAATGCTGGTACTCGGGTATGGACAAGGCGACCAACGACCGCGTCCCTGCTCAATTCACTTCACGCCGCTTACGGGCTGGAAACAGGGCACGTTTCTAACACCCGAAAGGTCGTGGTCCGTTCAACTCGTTCCTCCTGAGAGGGGAACTACGGGAGACGCCTTTATGGATGCCGTCATCAAGAAATTCATGCCCCCTTCCGCCTATATGGAAAAGCCGGTCACCGATCGGCCGACCGAAGCCGAAGCCGAGGCCGCGGTTCGCACGCTGTTGCGCTGGACCGGCGACAATCCGGACCGGGAGGGCCTGGTCGATACGCCAAAGCGTGTGGTGAAGGCCTATCGCGAAATGTTCGGCGGTTACGACAAATGCCCGGCCGAAGAACTCGGCCGCACCTTCGAGGAAGTCGCCGGCTATGACGATCTTGTTCTCGTCAAGGATATAACGTTCCATTCGCATTGCGAGCACCACATGGTGCCGATCATCGGCAAGGCGCATGTCGGTTATCTGCCGGACGGCAAGGTCGTCGGCCTGTCCAAGATCGCCCGCGTCGTCGATATCTTTGCCCAGCGCCTGCAGACCCAGGAAGCGATGACCGCACAGATCGCCGGCGTCATCCAGGATGTGCTCAATCCGCGCGGCGTCGCCGTCATGCTCGAAGCCGAGCATATGTGCATGGCCATGCGCGGCATCCGCAAGGAAGGCTCCACGACGCTGACCTCGACCTTCACCGGCGTCTTCAAGGACACGCCCGAGGAACAGGTCCGTTTCGTCACCATGGTGCGCGGCGGCAGGGGCTGAACGAGCCTCGCCGGCCGCCAGCCATGGTCGCGAGAAATGAGAACCGGTTCTCGGATCAGATCATGGCCAAACAACAAGACAGAGCCTCGCCCGTTCCGATCCGATCGTGCTCGGCGAGGCTCTGAACAAGGACCGGCGATGTCGGCAGTGGAATTTCCGAAAGCTCCATCAGACAAGAAAGCACTGGAAGAAAGCACGGTCTTTTCGCCGCGCTTCGATGCCGGCGGCCTGGTCACCGTCGTCGTCACCGATGCCGAAGACGGCATGCTGCTGATGGTCGCGCATATGAACGCCGAGGCGCTGGCGCTGACGCTGGAAACCGGCATCGCCCACTACTGGTCGCGCTCGCGCAGCGCTCTGTGGAAGAAGGGCGAAACATCCGGGAATGTCCAGAAAATCGTCGAGATGCTCACGGATTGTGACCAGGACGCAATATGGTTGCGCGTCAAAGTGATGGGCCACGACGCAACCTGCCACACCGGCCGGCGTTCCTGCTTTTATCGGACGGTGGGACTGATCGACGGCAAGGGGACGCTTGCCAA
This sequence comes from Mesorhizobium sp. WSM4847, assembly GCF_055811335.1. Taxonomy (NCBI): domain Bacteria; kingdom Pseudomonadati; phylum Pseudomonadota; class Alphaproteobacteria; order Hyphomicrobiales; family Phyllobacteriaceae; genus Mesorhizobium; species Mesorhizobium sp. WSM4847. The sequence continues at coordinate 234,891 of NZ_JBVVPY010000005.1, forward strand.
CGATGGCAGCAAGCCGCTGTTCGATACGCAAGAAACGTATCGAAAGCCTCATGAACCATCTATTTGAACCATTCGCCGAACTGCAATCACGTATATTCATGATTTCGATACGGCCTGCCGATAATTTAGCCGCGGGACAAGGGAGATTGTGATGCTCGAATGGGCGTCATTGCATAACAGACCAGACGTTCGGGAGGCGAATGGCCTGTCATCGTCCGCCGGTGCATCCGAAAAGAGCCCCGCCAGGAAAACAGGCATTTCGCTGGCGCTGGGCGGCGGCTGCGCGCGTGGCTGGGCCCATATCGGCGTGCTGCGCGCGCTCGACGAAGCCGGCATCGAAGTGTCGATGATCGCCGGCACCTCGATCGGCGCGCTGGTCGGCGGCTGCTACCTTGCCGGCAAGCTGGATGAGCTGGAAGAATTCGCCAGAAGCCTGACCAAGCGGCGCATTTTTGGTCTTCTCGATCTCAACCTGCGCGGCAGCGGACTGTTCGGCGGCATGAAGCTCGATGCACGGCTGCGCGAGCACATGGCCGGCATCCGTTTCGAGGATCTGCCAAAACCTTTCGTCTGCGTCACCACGGAGATCCGCACCGGCCATGAAATCTGGCTGTCGGGCGGCTCGCTGATCACCGCCATGCGCGCCTCCTACGCCCTGCCCGGCGTATTCGAACCGGTCAGTTGCAACGGGCGCGTTCTGGTCGACGGCGCGCTGGTCAATCCGGTCCCGGTCTCGGTGTGCCGCGCCTACGAGCAGCCGCTCGTGGTCGCGGTGAACCTTCACTACGATCTGTTCGGCCGCGCCGCCGTCATCAAGCACAGCGCCGGCGAACTGGTCGTCGAGAAGGACGCGCCAAGGCCCGGCCTGATCGACACAGGGCACCAGTACCAGACACGGCTCGGCATCACCGGGGTTATGGTCGAAGCCTTCAACATCATCCAGGATCGCATTTCGCGGGCGCGTCTTGCCGGCGACCCGCCTGATATGTCGCTGCAGCCAAAACTCAGCCATATCGGCCTGACCGAATTCCATCGCGCCGACGAGGCGATCCGCATCGGCTATCAGGTGACGATGGCGCAGATCGACGAGTTGGCCCGCCTGCAGGCGGTTCTCGCCTGAAGCGCGACCCGAACTGAAGGTCCGCGCAGAAAACGGAAGCTATCCTCAGGCGCGCGCGGCATCGACGATGCGGAACTGCACCGTGCGGTTGCCGTTCCAGTGATTGCCCGACAGCGAACCGGCGACATGCACCGGCTTGCCCCTGTTCTTGAACAGGAATTCGCCGAGCGCCGTATCGACGGCGCGAAACGCGATCGCCTGGATGCGGCCGCCGCTTTCCGACTGCAACTCGGCGCGGATGTGATTGGTGCCGACCGGCCTCGCATCGGCAAGGCGATGGCGCGGCAGCGCGAAGACCGGTGCGACATGCCCGGCGCCGAACGGGCCGGCTTTCTCCAGTGCATCGAGCAGGCCAAGCGTCGCGCCTTCGGCGGCCAGCGCGCCGTCGATCGCCAGGCTTTCCTCGCCTTGCAGCGGGAACACCTCGGCCGCCGCTCGTTCCTCGAAGAAGGCCCTGAGCGCGCCAAGTTTCGCCCGCTCCACCGTGATGCCGGCCGCCATGCCATGGCCGCCGCCCTTGACGATCAGCCCGGCAATGGCCGCCTCGCGCACCAGCCGGCCAAGATCGAAGCCCGACACCGAACGGCCGGACCCAGTGCCGACACCATTGGCGTTGAAGGCGATGGCGAAAGCCGGCCGGCGCGCATGGTCCTTGAGCCGCGAGGCCAGCAGGCCGACGATGCCCGGATGCCAGTTGGAGCTGGCGGTGACGACGATGGCCGGGCCATTGCCGCCGGCAAGCTCGGCATCGGCCTCGACGCGCGCCGCGGCCAGCATTTCCAGTTCCATCTGCTGCCGCTCCTGATTGAGCCGGTCCAGCGTCTCGGCGATGGTGCGGGCCTCGACGGGATCGTCGGTGGCGAGCAGGCGGCTGCCGAGTGCTGCGTCGCCGATGCGCCCACCGGCGTTGATGCGCGGGCCGATCAGATAGGCCAGATGAAAGGTGCTGACCGGCTCGCCGATGCGCGAGACCCGCGCCAACGCCGCCAATCCTTCGTTCCTCTGCTGGCGTGCGATCTGCAGTCCCTTGACCACGAAGGCGCGGTTGACGCCGGTCAGCGGCACCACGTCGCAAACGGTGGCCAGCGCAACGAGGTCGAGCAAGCCGAGCAGGTCCGGCGGTGCGGCATCGGGCAACCGGCCGCGCAGGATCCTCGCCGTCTGCACCAGCGCCAGGAAGACGACGCCGGCGGCACAAAGATGGCCCTGCCCCGAAAGGTCGTCCTCGCGATTGGGATTGACGACCGCAACCGCTGCCGGCAACGGACCGCCGAGCTGGTGGTGGTCGAGCACCACGACATCGGCGCCGGCAGCGTTCGCCGCGTCGATGGATACGGCGCTGTTGGTACCGCAATCGACGGTGACGATCAGCGTCGCGCCGCGCGAGACGAGTTCGCGCATCGCTTCCGGATTGGGGCCGTACCCTTCGAAGATACGGTCCGGTATGTAGATCTCCGCAGGCACCGAGAAATGCGTGAGGAACCGCTTGAGCAGCGCCGACGAGGCGGCGCCGTCGACATCGTAGTCGCCGAAGATCGCCACCTTTTCCCTGGCAACGACTGCCCCGGCGATGCGGGCGGCGGCCTTGTCCATGTCGGTCAGCGACGCCGGGTCCGGCAAAAGATCGCGGATGGTCGGATCCAGGAACCGCTCGGTCTGCTCGGCGGTCACGCCGCGCCCGGCAAGCACGCGCGCAACGATGTCCGGCACGCCATAGCCTTGCGCTATGGCAAGCGCGGTCATGTCCTGCCGCTCGGTCAACCGGTGCTCCCAGGAAACACCTGATGCCGACTGCCTGACATCGAGGAAGATACGGTTTTCGCCCGTCATGCGACGCGCCGTCTGCGGATTGTCATTTCTCACAATATGCGACGGCCAGCCGAGTCGGGAATCAAAACTTTTCCAGATCCTGGTGCCTGGCCTTGATCTCGCGCACGGTGCGCGACGACGAGCGCAGCACGATCGTATGCGTGGTGATAAAATTGCGGCCGAACTTGACGCCGGCCAGCATGTTGCCGTCGGTCACGCCGGTTGCCGCGAACAGCACGTCGCCGCGCGCCATGTCTTGCGCGCGGTAGACCCGCTTCGGATCGAGGATGCCCATCTTCGCCGCGCGCGCCAGCTTTTGCGGCGTGTCGAGGATCAGCCTTCCCTGCATCTGGCCGCCGGTGCAACGCAACGCTGCCGCCGCCAGCACACCCTCCGGCGCGCCGCCGGTGCCGAGATAGATGTCGATGCCGGTTTCGTCCGGATCGGTGGTATGGATGACGCCGGCGACGTCACCATCGCCGATCAGCCGGATCGCAGCGCCCGTGGTGCGCACCGCCTCGATCAGCGCGCCATGGCGCGGCCGGTCGAGGATGCAGGCGGTGATCTCCGACACCGCCACGCCCTTGGCCCTGGCCAGGCTGGCGATGTTTTCGGCCGGCGCGGCATCGATGTCGATGACGCCGTCCGCATAACCCGGGCCAATGGCGATCTTGTCCATATAGACGTCGGGCGCGAACAGAAGGCTGCCCTTTTCCGCAATGGCGATGACCGCCAGTGCATTGGGCAGGTTCTTGGCGCAGATCGTCGTGCCTTCGAGCGGATCGAGCGCAATATCGACCGCCGGGCCTTTGCCGGAACCGACCTCTTCGCCGATATAGAGCATCGGCGCCTCGTCGCGCTCGCCTTCGCCGATCACCACCGTGCCGTTGATGGCGAGGCGGTTGAGCTCTTCGCGCATCGCGTCGACCGCGACCTGGTCGGCAGCCTTTTCGTCGCCGCGTCCGCGCAATCTGGCTGCCGCAACGGCGGCGCGTTCGGTGACACGCACCAGTTCCATTGTGAGTATCCGGTCAAGGCCGGCGACGATGTTCTGGGCAACGTTCATCGGTGGACAATCCTCGTTGGCACATTGCCTCCCGCCAGAGGCGCGCCGGTTGTGTCAAAGCTCCATGACAACAGCAAGACCTCTGCGGGTCTTTTTTGAAAACACAACGATATCAATCGATTGAGGAGAAAAGCGATATGCCTATTCCGCCCGCTCGATGCGGATGACCTGCGGCTTGTCGGTCAGATGATCGTCCCTGGTGATGCCGTCGACAGCCTTGCGGACCGCCGCTTCCGTCGTCTCGTGGGTGACGAGAATCACTGTCTTCTGCAAGGCGGTATCCGGCCCGGCGGCGTGCTGCACGATCGATTCCAGCGAAATGTCGTTGTCGGCCATGCGCTTGGCGATGGCGGCAAAGACGCCGATGCGGTCATGCACGGTCAGCCGGATGAAATAGCCGCCCGCATGGCTGCGCATCTGCGCCTTCTTGTACGGCCGCAATTCCTTCGCCGGCAGGCCGAAGACCGGACCGTGCTGGAAGCCGGGCCGGCTCTTGGCGATGTCGGCAATGTCGCCGACCACCGCCGATGCGGTGGCGTTGCCGCCGGCACCGGGACCGGAGAGCAAAAGCTCGCCAAGGATATCGGTTTCGATGGCCACCGCATTGGTGACGCCGTGCACCTGCGCGATGACCGAGGCCGTCGGCACCATGGTCGGGTGCACGCGCTGTTCGATCCCGCTTTCCGTGCGCTGGGCGACGCCGAGCAGCTTTATCCGGTAGCCGAGATCACCGGCCGCGCGGATGTCGGCCTGGCTGATGTTGGAAATGCCTTCCATGTAGATGTCGTTGGCGGCAATCCTCGTGCCGAAGGCAAGGCTGGTCAGGATCGACAGTTTGTGCGCGGTATCGTGGCCCTCGATGTCGAAGGTCGGGTCGGCCTCGGCATAGCCCAGCCGCTGCGCATCTTTCAGGCAGTCGTCGAACGACAGGCCCTCGGCTTCCATGCGGGTCAGAATGTAGTTGCAGGTGCCGTTGAGGATGCCGAAGACGCGGGTCACCGAATTGCCGGCCATCGCCTCGCGCATCGTCTTGATGACCGGAATGCCGCCCGCCACCGCCGCCTCGTAATTAAGCAGAACGCCCTTCCTCTCGGCGATCTCGGCCAGCGCAACGCCATGCTTGGCGAGCAGCGCCTTGTTGGCGGTGACGACGTGGCGGCCGGATTCAAGCGCCGCTTTCACCGATGAATGCGGCGGCCCTTCGTCGCCGCCGATCAGTTCGACGAAGACATCGATCTCGGCGGTCTGCGCCATTCTTACCGGATCGTCGAACCACTTGGCCGCGCCGAGATCGACGCCGCGGTCGCGTTTGGGATCGCGGGCCGAAACGGCCGTCACGACGACCTCGCGGCCGCATTGCCGAGTCAGTTCCGCCGCCTTGTCGCGCAGAACGCGCGCCACCGACGCGCCGACAGTGCCGAGACCGGCGATTCCAACACGCAACGCTTCAGCCATGTCCGGCGACGCCCTTCAAGAATTTGGTCGATGTGGTATCAGGCAACTCAACGATGCGCGGCGAGCGGCACCACATTGTTGGGCTGTTTGGCGCTGGACGCCAGGAAGCGCTTGATGTTGCGCGCCGCCTGCCGGATCCGGTGCTCGTTCTCGACCAGCGCGATGCGCACATGGTCGTCGCCATGCTCGCCGAAGCCGACGCCCGGCGCCACCGCCACGTCGGCGTGCTCGATCAGAAGCTTGGAGAATTCGAGCGAGCCGAGATGCTTGAACGGCTCCGGGATCGGCGCCCAGGCAAACATCGACGCCGCCGGCGCCGGGACGACCCAGCCGGCGCGGCTGAAGGCGTCGACCATGACGTCGCGGCGCTTGTGGTAGATGTCGCGCACTTCGGCGATATCGGCGCCGTCGCCGTTCAGCGCATGCGCCGCCGCCACCTGGATCGGCGTGAAGGCGCCGTAGTCGAGATAGGATTTCACCCGCGTCAGCGCCGAGATCAGCCGCTCGTTGCCGACGGCAAAACCCATGCGCCAGCCGGGCATCGAAAAGGTCTTCGACATCGAGGTGAACTCGACCGCCACGTCGATCGCGCCCGGCACCTGCAGCACCGAGGGCGGCGGATTGCCGTCGAAATAGATTTCCGAATAGGCAAGGTCAGACAGGATGATGATGTCGTTCTTCTTGGCGAACGCCACCACCTCCTTGTAGAAATCGAGCGAGGCGACCTGCGCCGTCGGGTTCGACGGATAATTGAGGATCAACGCCAGCGGCTTCGGGATCGAATGGCGGATGCCGCGCTCCAGCGCCGGAATGAAGCCGTCGTCCGGTTCCACCTGCAACGAGCGGATGACGCCGCCAGACATGATGAAGCCGAAAGCGTGGATCGGATAGGTCGGATTTGGGCACAGGATCACGTCGCCGGGCGCGGTGATCGCCTGCGCCATATTGGCGAAGCCCTCCTTCGAGCCCAGCGTCGCCACCACTTGCGTGTCCGGGTCGAGTTTCACGCCGAAACGGCGGGCATAGTAATTGGCCTGGGCGCGGCGCAGGCCCGGAATGCCGCGCGACGATGAATAGCGGTGCGTGCGCGGGTCGCGCACGACCTCGCACAATTTGTCGACGATGGCCTTGGGCGTCGGCAGGTCCGGATTGCCCATGCCAAGGTCGATGATGTCGGCGCCGCGCGATCGGGCACTGGCCTTCAGCCGGTTGACCTGCTCGAAGACGTAGGGCGGAAGCCGGCGGACCTTGTGAAATTCTTCCATGTCGTTTCCAGTGGTGGGTTCAATTCCAGACGGTCAAAGTGGTTTTGGCAAAGGTGGTTGTCGGTCGCGCGATATAATCCTATTTGCAGGTAGGGTCGAGGGCGGGATCGCATTTGGCTTCGATCTGCTTCAGCGCATCGGCGCCGTGCTGCTTTGCCAATGTGTTCAGCGCCGCCGGGTTCGCGACCTTGACCGCGCCGCCCTTTGAGCCCTGCGCCTGTGCCTCCGCCTTCAACTGGGCGAGCTTGGCGTTCTTTTCCGCCTCGGTGAATTGCTCCGCCGCCGCCTGCGGCGGGATATTCAGGTTCGGATAGGTGCCGGTGTTCTTCGGCCCGTCGGTAGCAGCGACAGGCGTGGCGCCCTCGATGTTGGTGCTCGAACAGCCTGATATCGCCAAAAAGACGACCGCCGCGCCTGTGCGGCAAAAACGACCAGTGCCAGAAAAAACAGTTTTGCCAGTATCAGTCGTCATATTGTTTCCCGGGTAGCCAAAATAGAGCGCGTTGGACCCTGTTGGATGTGCCATGATACTATGTCAAGAAAACGCTTCGGGAGGAACCCCGCGAACCATGTCCAAAACACCCGATTCGGGCAAAGCGGAAGATGACCGGCCTTCGACCGTCGAGCAATATCTGGTCAAGGATCCGGAGCGCTTCGCCTTGAACATGGCGCGCATGATCGAGCAAGCCGGCAAGGCGGCTTCCGCATGGGCCGAGCCGCGCGAAAAAGGCGACGTGCGCGATCATGTCGCCGAGCCGGTCGTCGATATGGTGAAAACCTTCTCTAAGCTCAGCGAATACTGGCTTTCCGATCCGCAGCGCGCGCTGGAGGCGCAAACGCGGCTGTTCTCCGGCTACATGACCGTCTGGGCCAACTCCATCCAGCGCCTCAGCGACGGCGGCGAAGACGCCGAAGGCGCGTTCAAGCCCGAGCCCGGCGACAAGCGTTTCCAGGACCCGGAATGGGGCCGCAACGCTTTCTTCGATTTCCTCAAGCAGGCCTATCTCGTCACCTCGCGCTGGGCGAACGACCTGGTCGAACACGCCGATGGCCTGGACGAGCACACCCGCCACAAGGCCGGTTTCTACGTCAAGCAGGTGTCCAACGCCATTTCGCCGTCGAATTTCATCCTGACCAACCCGGAACTGTTTCGCGAGACCATCGCTTCGAATGGCGAAAACCTGGTGCGCGGCATGAAGATGCTGGCCGAGGACATCGCCGCCGGCAAGGGCGACCTGAAACTGAGGCAGGCCGATTATTCGTCCTTCGAGATCGGCAAGAACCTGGCCACGACACCCGGCAAGGTGGTGGGCCGCAGCGACGTCGCCGAGATCCTGCAATATGATCCGGCGACCGAAACCGTGCTCAAGCGGCCGCTGCTGATCTGCCCGCCATGGATCAACAAATTCTACATTCTCGATCTCAACCCGCAAAAATCCTTCATCCGCTGGGCGGTCGAGCAGGGCCACACCGTCTTCGTCATCTCCTGGATCAACCCGGACGAGCGGCACGGCACCAAGAGCTGGGAGGCCTATATCAGAGAGGGCCTGCAATACGGCCTGGACACGATCGAAAAGGCCACCGGCGAACAGGACGTCAACGCCGTCGGCTATTGCGTCGGCGGCACGTTGCTGGCAGCCGCCCTGGCGCTTTTGGCGCAGGAGGGCGACCACCGCATCAAATCGGCCACCTTCTTCACCACGCAGGTCGATTTCACCCATGCCGGCGACCTGAAAGTGTTCGTCGACGAGGAGCAGGTCGCGGCCGTCGAAAAGGCGATGAACGAGAAAGGCTATCTCGACGGCACCAAGATGGCGACCGCCTTCAACATGCTGCGCTCGGGCGACCTGATCTGGCCCTATGTCGTCAACAACTACATGCGCGGCAAGGATCCCCTGCCCTTCGACCTGCTCTACTGGAACGCCGATTCGACCCGCATGGCCGCAGCCAACCATTCCTTCTACCTGCGCAATTGCTATCTCGAGAACAGACTTTCGCAAGGCGAGATGGAACTGGCGGGCCGCGTCGTCTCGCTGAAGGATGTCACCATCCCGGTCTACAACCTCGCCTCCAAGGAAGACCATATCGCGCCGGCGCTTTCGGTGTTCCTCGGTTCGAAATATTTCGGCGGCGAGGTCGACTACGTCCTGGCCGGCTCCGGCCACATCGCCGGCGTCGTCAATCCGCCGGCGGCGCAGAAATATCACTTCTGGACCGGGAGCAAGCCAACCGGCGACTTCAACGAGTGGCTCGCCAAGGCCACCAACCATCCCGGCTCCTGGTGGTCGCACTGGCAACGCTGGATCGAGGCCAAGGACGACACCCGCGTGCCGGCCCGCAAACCCGGCAAGCACATGAAAACCCTGGGCGATGCGCCAGGCACCTATGTCAAGGTGCGTGTGTAACCTTCTGTAATGTGTGGTGAGTTGACGCGCCGGTAAAAGAGGGCGAAATGGTGTCGTCAACCCTTAAGCACTCCCGATTCTTCTCTAGCCGTCGAATTACTCTGGGGCTTGCGGATTTGACACAGGTCTCGTTTCCGCTCGGGGACAAGGGTTTATTGCGGCGAGACTTTTCGGTGCCGCCAATGAAGTACCGACCGGACATCGAGGGGGAATTTGGTTTTGAAATCAGCAGGATCGCGCCTCGCGAAGGGAGAAAGCCGCGCCATTGCGGCCGCGCTTTTCTCCGTGCTCCTGGCGTCCTGCACCTCGGCCGGCGACCCATCCCTGTCCGTCGGCATGCCCGGCTACAATGCCTCGGCACCAGACACGGCCTCCGGCAGCCAACAGGTCACCACTGATTCATCGTCGCAGATGACGACTTCACAAATGACGATGACCGCCAAGGGCGACGCAAGCCTTCCCGAGCAGGTCGCTCATGTGCCAGCGGCCAAGCCAGGGGCGCAGGCCCTCCAGGGAGGCACCAAATCGGATGCCGGCTTCCCCGTCCCGGCCAAAGCGGGCGCAGAGGCGGCTGCGGGCCAGACGCCGCAGCCACAGGCGGCGCAGACGGTTGAACAGGCCGACGCTGCTGCGCAGAAGACTGAAACCGCCGATGCCGGCACGGCCGCGCCGAAGTCAAAGGCCGAGGCCGCCGCGCCGGCGATGAACAACCCGGTCTATGTGACCGCCGCAGAGCCGCAGGCCTATGCGCCGAAGAAGAAGGGGTTCCTCGCCTCTTTGTTCAGCACGCCTGCCTCGGCAGCACCTGCCCCGCAGGCCAGCAACAGGTCGGGCGAGCAGCCGCCGGCGGCGCAGCCCAAGGCCGCTCAGCCCAAGGCGGCGGCAAAACCCGCCATCACCCTGGCCTCGGCCAAATCGGCTGAAAAGCCGGTGCAACTGGCTTCGCTCGGCGATACCAGCCGTTTCACCGATGACGCGCTGCCTGGCGTGCGCAAGACCGCGCTTTTCGAGATCAAGCGCAAATCCGGCCTCGACGACGACAGCGACGTCGATCTGAATGAGGATGAAGGCGACGCCTATCAGGTGGCATACGCTCCCGGTCTTGCCCGGCTGGCGCCCAACGGTCTTTTGAAGCAGACGGAGAATGTCGACGTTGCCTGCCTGAAACCTTCGCTGGTCCGCGTGCTGAAGACGATCGAGGGCCACTACGGCAAGAAGATGATCGTCACCTCCGGCTATCGTGATCCGTCCCGCAATCGCCGCGCCAACGGCGCCAAGAATTCGCTGCACATGTATTGCGCCGCTGCCGACATCCAGGTTCCAGGCGTCTCGAAAGCGCAACTGGCAAGCTACATCCGCAGCATGCCAGGGCGCGGCGGCGTCGGCACCTACTGCCATACCGAATCCGTCCACATCGACGTCGGTCCCGAGCGCGACTGGAACTGGCGCTGCCGCCGGCGGCGGTAACGGCTGGTTCTCCTCTCGTCTATGCAACGCCGCAGTGTGCTGTCTCAGCACGGCACGCGATGCTGCGTCGAACCGGGGGGAAATCGCCGAAAATGCGCGGTTTTGCGGTCACCGAAAAAAGTTGTCGCAGGTAGCGGCAGACGGGTTGCCGGTTTGGTGCAACGCAACTATAAGCGCTCACATCTGAGCGCGCCCATCGTCTAGCGGTCAGGACACCGCCCTTTCACGGCGGTAACAGGGGTTCGATTCCCCTTGGGCGTACCAGCCATTTTCAAGCACTTAGCTTATACCCATCCGATTTTGTGTAACTTTTGTGCGATATATGCGCTTGGACGGTGATTCTGCGCCGCGCCAAATTTGACGTTCGGGCGAACGGTGTCATGTTGCCCCATAAGGTATCCGCGAACCGCAGAGGTCCGGTCAATCCTCAAGGGAGCCGATGTGAGCATTCCAGATGGGACCATCAAACTCGATACGGAGGGCAACTACGGCATCCTCGTTTCGATCTTTTCGCATTCGGAAACACAGCGACATTACATTGGCTCCAAGGGGAAATGTCGTTTCTGCGGGCAGACTGATCCGAAGAAATTCAAAAAGGAAGCTCATACGTTTCCTCACTTCTTCGGAAGCAACAAGATCTTCAGCCGCGATGAATGCGATGAATGCAACGCAAGATTCAGCCAGAATGAGGGAGCGCTGGCGGAGCGGGTTAAGCCCTTCCTGACGTTAGGAGGCGTCAAAGGCAAGAGTGGAAGATCCCCTCAGACCGGGCGATCCGCGGGCACCGCTGTTATTCGTGAGAGCCCCGGAAGCCCGCGCTCGGTGAGCGTTCGCATAACAGACGGCCACCCGGGCGAATATGTATCCATCAATCCGAGTAGCCGGAACGTGAAATTCAAGATTCCGGTGCCGCCAGAGAGATATGTGCCACTGTTAGCATACAAAGCGCTGGCGAAGATGGGCGTAGCAATCCTACCCCAGGAACATCTAGAACACTTTGAAAAGCTGAAGGCCTGGCTCGCTGGAAAGGATGAATCGGCGCTGCCGAAAAGCTTTGAGGTAGTCACTTCCTATGCGAATGTGATGAATCCGGCACCGATCGTTCAAGGCGCAGTCTTAAGGCGATTGAACGACGAGAGGCGTCTTCCAGAGTACGTTTTCGCTTTCGTCGCTGGAGCAATGTGCTTTCAGATAACTCTTGAAACTGACGACGAGCACAACTCCGGGAGTTGTTCGCCCCTTCAGTGTGTTCGGCATTAATTGGAAAATTATCTTAGGCGACAGTGTCGGCAGGCCTAAGATAAAGATCGATTTTCACCATCAGAATTCAGAGGACTGGTCTTCGCCCAAACTCGAAAACCGGACTCTCCAATCCATTGATCTCGACGTACAGTTTGCCGGAGCATTTCCTGCTCCCAAGTAGCTCGGTCAAAGACGCCGCTTACAGCCGTAGAGCCATGCGCGTCGCCCCAAGTGTGTGGGCGGTGCGCAGCCGCCCTTGACAGCGCAGTTCCTTAGTGACCACACCACTGGATCAATTTCGGCCTGACTCAGGGCAATCATGACTGAACCGAAACACGTCTTCGTCTCATATTCTTGGGACAACGAAGATCATAAGGTCTGGGTGAGAACGCTCGCCGAGCGATTGGTATCGAATGGCGTCCACGCCTACCTCGATGACTGGGATGTCCAGTACGGCGAAAGCCTTACGCAATACATGGAAGAAAAGCTCTCGACTGCAGATTTTGTGTTCATCATCTGCACCCCCCAGTACGCCGCCAAGTCAACGGCGAGGAAGGGCGGAGTCGGGTTCGAAGCGCAGATCATTTCTTCTCACGTCGCTGCATCTATTGCACGATCGAAATTCGTACTAATCATTCGGAACGGCAATCTATCACCAGGCGACCCGAATTGTGCGGTGCCTCCGCATTTTATGGGAATCAGGGCGATCGATATGCGCCTTGATGCTCAGTTTGACCCAATGTTCGAGAACCTGCTGCGACACGTGTACGGAAAGCCGGGGCTGACGCGACCAACCCTGGGAAATCCGCCCCCGTTCGTACTAGGGCACATCGAAAGCTTGGCGATAATTGACCTTGTACGACTTGCCGATTTCGAAATCGAACATTGGGAGTTGCAGAGTGGGGTGGTTCGCAACGAGTTGCATCCCGAGACTTTCCAGATACCCAGCGAGGCAACGCGCAGATCGCTAGTTGTAGGTGATGTCGTCAAGCTGATGTTTGAATACGTCTATCCGGAGGATTTTGACGAAAGAGAGGTTGCGGGTGGTGGTGAACGCATGTGGGTAGAAATTGTTGGTTTGAATGGCCCTTACTTTATCGGGCGATTGCGCAACCAGCCTTTCTGTGTCGTCGATTGGCATGATCTAGATTATGATAGCCAAGTGGTTTTCCTTCCAGAGCACGTCATTGACTTTGATAAGGGAGGTAAAGATTCCGCCGCCGTGATAGCTGCGCAGGAGAAAGCAGCTGGCAAGAAATCGGGCAAAAAGAATACCGGGATCGAGCGTCGTCGGTCACATGCTCATCGCGGAAGGCAGGGTTGAACGCGGCCTTTAGCACCGTGAGCACCCTGTTGGCGGTGCTCTTGCGCTGGCGCTTCGCCTTGTCGTCCATCTCGCCGGTGACAAACTGCCGGCAAAGTCGCATACCACCACGCGGCGACCAGTTCTCGTCCAGGTTTTCACGATCCGCTCAAGGCTCTGCAGGTCCCGTCCTCGACAACAGCACCAATCCTGGTGCTAAATGTCTGCTAATGGTCCGTCCCGCCAATAACCGGAAATGGCGCGACCAAGACCGGTTCTGGCAACTGGGCCAAACGGTGTGAAAGCCACGTGCGCTGTGAGTAGGACATCAATTCGTGCCAGTCGTTTTGCGGTCATTGTCCTATTCTCAACACCACTTTGCGCCCGTCGGAAAGGGTTCCCGTTCCTGTGCCAACCGGGGGTTGTCTGCGGGTCAGCGAGAACACGAATCGGGTTGAGAGTTGCCCGCAAACCATCGTTCCTTCTCCACGCGAGAAGGTAAGATTGGCAGTGGTCGTGCCTCGGCATTCGACCCCAGTGTTGGTCTGTCCGCGAATAGTACCGCGCCGTGTAATACTGTTGACGAAAGCCGTCCCGGAAAAGGAGAGCGTCCCATCAACAGTCTGACCGGAGACTGGTGCGGTGATGGTGAGCAGATTTTGCGCCTGCGCGTAGCCGGCAGCGTCTGCGACACCACAGGCAATCAACATTGTCGCCAAGATTCCCCGGAAAGTACGGTGCATATGGACGGTTCCTTTGAGACCGCTCCTGCGAGGCTAAAGCAAATCCGCCTTCAAATCCGCAAATGCCGTTCAAAGAAATTGCAGACTGCTGCAGCGCCTTGCGAGCGTTCGGCATTAGGCATGAACGGTAGTGGTTTTCTCCCCTTTCACGGCGGTAACAGGGGTTCGATTCCCCTTGGGCGTACCAGACAAAATCAAGCAGGCTCCCCCCATCCCGCCACGTCGAATCTAGCTCGAATAACTGTCACTGAACGCTGGCGGACTCCCAACTATTTCCATTCAAACCTGTCGGTCGGCTCAAGGCTGAATTGAAACGTTTGGCGAAGGGCCGCCAGAGCCGCTGTTTTCCCGTTCAGGTAGGCATCGAAGAACGACACCGCTGCGTCTTGTACAACGCGCGTGTAGCGGGTCTCCTCCTCGGGGCCGTGGGCGTGTGGTCCGTGCTTCAGGCCGGAAAACGCATTGTGGCCAGCACCGTCGAGAACCAGCAGATATTGATGAGGGATGGTCAGCGCTTCGTAAGGAAGGGTCCGCTGTATCGGATCGAATTCCTTGTTGCCGGGCACCGCATTGCCATCTTTCGTCCCCGTGATGTGAAACAGCGGGATACTGATATCGCGGTAAAGGGCGGCCAAGTCGCCGCCCTGGATGGGTATGTTCGGGCTCATGACCAGGCCAGCGCGAATTGTTGGCTCCTTGAACGACCACTGCCCGCCCGGACCCATTCTCTGCCCTGCTGCAACCATCGTCGAGACGCCTCCATAAGAGTGTCCGGCCATGCCGATGCGTGTCAAATCCAGGCGGCCGGCGAGCCGCCCCTCGCCGTTCATGCGCGCTAGCTCGCGCAGGGCAAAGGGCACGTCCTGAAATCGCGCGCGCGCCGCATTGGCGTCCCACATGGCTTCACGAAGAAGGCGGTAGACTTCCGCAAGAGAGTTAGCCTGTTGCCAGATCGAACTGTCCGTCCCGGTATGCTGCAGGTGCGCCGCCACGTAGCCGCTTTGCGCCAGGCGCCGCCCGAGGTAAGGCATCGCCTCGCGCGATCCGCCAATGCCATGCGACACAAGGATCACCGGGGAAGCGCCAGAGAGGGGGGCTGGGGCATAAAGCCGGTACGGCACGGAACGGCTGCGCGATTCGTCGCGGAAAGCGCCATCAATGACAGTATATCCCGAAGGTGAATCGTCCACGCTTTCGTTCATCCGCCAGCCTCTCAGGAATGTATGCTCGAAAACCTCTATTGTTCGCCCGGTTCCTTGACCCGCTGGGCCGAAAGCATTAAGGCAATTACAGGTGGAATCCACATCCAAGACATCTATTGCCCGCTAGGTTCCTGCTATGGTGGTGTTTGAAACTAGCGCTCACTATTACCGCTTCTTTGCCAACGAGTCTCGTCGTGGCGGCTCCCCCCTCTATGAAAAGCTGTCGCTCGGGATTGCGGACAATGTCGCGCTGCAGCGCCTGGCGGCAGGGCGCAGGAAGGGCCAGCCGGCGGCGAACCTTGTCTTCGGCGCGGTACAGTATCTCCTGCTTGGCGGCGTCGATCATCCTCTCAAGGATTATTATCCGAGTCTGGGCGGAACGCGGCCGGCCGACGATCGCGCATTCGAACTTTTCGCCGCTTTTTGCGGTGCCCACGAAGCCGAGCTCGTCGACATCATCGCCAAGCGCGCCACCAACACCAACGAGGCTGGCCGCAGCGCGCTGCTGCTGCCCGCATTCGATCTGGTTGCGCGCGAGGCCGCCGCTCCGCTTGGTCTCGTCGAGATCGGATCCAGCGCCGGCCTGAACCTGAACTTCGACAGCTATGGATATCGGTATACGGACGGGAAAGGCGCTCCGAAGCTGGAGCGGTGGACCGATGCGGATTTTGTCCTTTCCTGCATCCTTGAAGGGCCTGGCGTGCCTGTTTTGGGGACGTTCCCGCCCCCCGTTGCATCGAGGATCGGCCTCGAACTTTATCCGACCGATGTTCGGGATGAAAATGAACGCCGGTGGCTCAAGGCGCTTGTCTGGCCCGAGCGCATTGACCGGCTTACAAAACTGGATGGCGCCTTGAAGGTCGCCGCCGCGCATCCGCCCCGGATCAAAGGCGGCGACGCCGTGTTGAACCTGAGCTCTGCACTGGCGGAGATTCCGCCTTATCAAGCCCGCTGCGTGTATCACACGATAATGGGCTATCAGCTTTCCGGCGATCAACACCGACGCATAAACGATATCCTGTTGGAGGCGAGCAAGACGGCGCCGGTCTGGCGCGTCACCGTGGAAGGCGAGGTCGCACACCCCAACCCCACTGAGACGTTCAATCCTCTCAAGGTCAGCAGATACTTCAATGGCGAGCGCAGGGTAAAAACGCTCGCGGTCTGCGATCCGCATGGGCTATCGATGGAGTGGAAAGGTTAGCAGGTCGACGGTTTATCCGGCCATTCCTGTCCTTGACAGATGCAAACGCGATGCGCTTTACTCTAAGGTGTCCACATCATCGGCGATAGACAAACGGTCGCGCGGCAGGGGCACACGCAACTGGTTGCGATTGGATAAGGCCTTGGCAAAGTCCGGTTTGAGCGTCAGCGCCTCGTCAAAGCTGGCGAGTGCTTCATCAATGCGCCCCAACGCCCGCAGCGTCACCCCCCGATTGTTCATTGCCTGCACGAAATCGGGTTTCACCCCGATGGCTTTCTCGTAGCACGCGAGAGCCTCGTCATACCGTTTCAGGCCGCGCAAGGCATGCCCCCTGTTGTTGTACGCAGCTGCGGCTTTCGGATTGATCTCAGTGGCGCGAGCCAGGTAGGTGTCCGCTGCCTGATACCGACCGGCCTGAAGACATAGAACGCCCAACAGATAATTAGCGTCGTAATGCCGGGGACTTGCTGCCAGTACCTGCAGATAAATCCTCTGGGCATCCAAAAATTGCTTGCTCCGATGGCATTGCAGCGCACGCGCAAATTGCTCCTCAATACGCCTAGCCGCCACAAGCTCGTCCAGAAGCCGGCGCGCCTCCAGATTGCTCAGTTCAGTTTCGAGCACCTGCCTGCAGCCGCGCTCGGCCAGATGGAACTTCCCCTCCTGACGCAGCTTTCGCACCGACGAAATCACCGAGGGAAGGCTTCTTCGATCCAGCCTGTTTCCGCGGCTGTTGGTGGAGTCGATCCGGACACCCTCTACAAGCCGCTCCTTCGATCCGAAACTGTACTTGTACGAAAAATCTCCAGTGCCAAGGTCGTAAGTCCTGAGGCCGTTTTGAATTGCCCAACGGATGCTGTAGGCGTGAAGCACCAAGCCCGGTGGAGGCTTCCGAAATGCGAGATTGCGGCTGACGAGGAAACAGACGAGTGAACGCTTCGACCTGTCGATAAACGTAATGTGCACTCCTAATGGAGTATCGCCTTTCCATAATACGGGCGAGAACAGCACACCCGCCTTGTGGCACTCAAGTAACATATGGCGGCAGTTGGCAATAACACCCTGAGCATAGACGCGGCTTTTGGCCTCCCACTGCGCAAGCCAAAGTTGATAGAAAACCTCCAGGTCGCTTTGGATCGTCTCGAAGTCTGCCAAACCTATCCGGTATTCTCCGCGATTTTCGACCTGACGAAGAAAATGGCGGACATCACGACGGGTTTTCGGGCCAAGGTTGCCGTCCAGGAATTCATCCCAATCGGCTGGCAAATCGACATACATGTAGATGTCATGATTTATGTTCTCGCCTGTTCGGGTGGTATGGCGACGTCGTTCAATCTTTTCTTTCACAAACTCGTTGTCGGAAAAGCTTCCAAGCAGCATTTGACGGCGCCTGGCCGATATCGAAATGTCGTCGCAGTGTAACGTTCTCCAATTCAGCGCCTGCAGGCGACCGGCGAACGACGAAATGACTTGCTCTTCGAATTCGGGAACGCAGATGAAGCCCGTATAGGTGGCGAAATACGAGCCGGCCATCCTTATGCTGCTATAAAACCCCGCCTGCTCATCAAGCCCGGTGACGAGTTGCAAAGGGAAGAAGGCGACATACTCGTTCGACCCGGTAGACCGCGCGGCCAAAATCACCCAATTTGGGCGTCGCAGCCAATTCGACATCCATGGCCACGACAGGAAGAAGTTCGCCTCCGGATCGGAGTCATATATCCGGTCCCAATTCTCTCTCAGCGGCTCCAACGCTTCGAATTTGTCGACCATATCGATTTGCATGCGCTGACCATCACTGAAGTGCCTTATCGAGCGTTGCGGTTATCTTTGCCGCTTTCTCTGACGCCTGAGACTGTGCGTCAAAACATGTCCCACCAGTTCTTCATACTTGATCCCATGCAGGGCGGCCGAACGATAGACCGCCGAGGCCGGCGCCATGTTGCAGGCGATGTTCACTTCGATGAAAACGGTCCGCCGCGTGTCGGGATCATAACGGAAGTCGAAGCGGGCATAATCGAATGGCGACATCTCGGCCACCATTCGTGCGGTTGCCTCCGAAACCTCTTCAGCTCCCGGTCCGTCGTAAGGAGCGGACTTGTAGGAACTGTTGAGCCCTCGCTTTGCTTCATTGGTCAGAACATTGTCGCCAGGGCGGCCGCGCTCCTCGAAGACCGCCAATGAACCCGGGGGGAAGCCCTCGACAATTGGAACCGTCAGATTGAGGCCCGGCACAAACTCTTCTGCAATGAATTCACGGCCGCCGTGACGCGGATCCGAGATGGTTGTCAGCGCATCCCGCCAATCCGCTTCATTCTCGACCTTTACAATTGCGTCGGAAGCGATACCCCCTCGCGGCTTGACAATCCACGAACCGGGCAGGCTGAACTTGTCATTGCTGACCTCACCGGGCTGCATGATCCTGTGCTTGGCGACATCGAGCCCCAGCGAAGCAGCCAGTTGCTTGGCCAATACCTTGTCTTCCGAGACCGCCCGGCTTGACGCCGATGCGCCGAGACACGGGACGCCACGATAGGCCGCGATTGCCGGCGCCAGGAGCTCGTGACCATCGAATATCGCATGCGAGTGAATGGCATAGAGGAAATCGAAGTCGAGAGGCCCGAACAGCACCTCGTGCTCGCTCGCCGGCGTGACCCTGAAACCCAGCCCGCGCAGCGTTTCGAGCATGATGGCATGGTAGACGACGTGGTAGCCGTACTTGGCCCTGCGCTCCGGGCTGGAGTCGAGGGCATGACGCGCCAAAAACAGCACATGGGTTTGCGCCAGCTCTTCCGGCGATGGGGTCAACAGGTATTCCAACGTCGGCATTTATGAGCCTGATGTGTTCAAAACGCTTTTCCATGCTTGCATCATGGCTTGAGCCGGTCAAGCAGAACCACGGGCAATATATTGGGTGGCGTTGAAGGTCGAAATGGTACAGATCCAGACTGGGATGCTGGCCGCACTGCCCGGTGAAGAAACGCAGGAGCAGTTCGGGGCTCCCGGCTGTCCTTTGACGGGAGTCAAAGCCCCAGCTCGAATTTAGAAGCCTGCTTGCTTCCGAGAAAATTCTCCAAGGCCTGGATAGCGTCTATCGTATGCTGGGCATTGTCTATGCGAGCCCACCTATTTTTCTCTGCATTGGTCCTGATGGCTCCTCGGTACGCATAAAAAGGAAGAGAAGATTCATCCAGTTTTTCTCTATACTGCAAGGATGCGATGTTTTTCAACGAGAGCATAATAGCGTCAAGGTATCGCCCTGCCCTCACCTCATCCCGTGTCCGCTGCGCCATCTCGAATGCATAAGCCAGCCCCTCGGTATAAACTCCGTCCGAGGACGCGTGCGGAAGGCCGTACTGAGGGGTTGCTGGATTGAAGAATCGTCCAATCCTGTACGACCGGTCCTGAAGTTCAAGCAATTTGTCGTTCAGAGTAAACACCGCCTCGGCGAATTTATCGGCTTTCGTCAACTCATATAGATGCCGATAGGCGATGGTGTGCCAAGGCACGTATGCCGGGTAATAATTATCTGCGATATTGCGGACATATTCCTCTAAATAGAATTCTGCACTGCGCGCCGCTTCGTCGAAATAACGGGTTAATCCAGTCCGGGTATAATATTCGAGCAAAGCAACCAGCGCTTCCCCTGAGTAAAATGTTAAAAGGTATTTTGCGTCGAAGGAATAATTCGGCTCCTTTAGCCAAGGGCGAAAGGACCCGTCTGCATTCTGGAGCGCAAGGATGCCCTCCGCGGCTGCACTGGCCTTTGACTGGAACTGTCCAAAATGAGGGCTTGCCGCGAATGTGCGAAGCAGCATCGCATTTGCCCCGAGCTTTGACTTGCCATCATATTCAATATAACCAATACCACCCTCCTCCCGATACCATGTATTCATGATGAATGACAAATTCCGGCGATGAACAGGGCGAAGCGAGAGATTTCCTACGCTCATTTCCGCCAACGTGCGCGATGACATAAGCTGTCTTAGTTCATTGTTTTTTTCCGATCTCTCGCCCGTATACGGATTGATACTGTAGGTAAACAGGCCCTTTTTTCCAATATTGCGGATTATCCAGGCTTCCGCCAAGTCTCGGATCCTTGCCATCTCCTCCGGCAGCGACACGTCCGTCCGTCGTTCGGGAGACCGTTCGGCGCGATGAAAGTTCGTCTTCGGCATGAGGCGTTTGGAGGTTTGAATCCGTTGGGCGGACATGGTTTCGCCGAGATTGATCGAGTTTTTGGCTGCTCTTCAAGCGTCGACTGTAATGGCAGGGTCTATGCGGTGGCAACGGCCTCGGCTGTAGGGCCGGGCTCCAAATGAGCGTAGAGAGCCGTGAAGATCCTGGTTTGTCGCTGCATTGAAGGGCCGGTCTGCGACGAAGCCCGGCGCGGAGGAGTGAAGATAGCTTCGCGGCCGATAGTCAGCCTCGCGCCGGCCCTCCAGTTCAGTATCCCAAACGGAAGGTGAGCGCCTTTAGACGCTCACCTTCGCGATTATCGAGCGAATATCTGGTGGGTCGTTAGCCGCCGCTGCCGCCGCCACCGCCACTGCCGCCGCTACCACCGCTGCCGCCGCTACCACCGCTGCCGCCGTCGCCGCCGCTACCACCGCTGCCGCCGCTGCCGCCGCTGCCGCCGCTGCCGCCGCTGCCGCCGCTGCCGCCACTGCCGCCGCCATCGCCGCCGCCGCCGCCGCCGCCGCCGCCATTGCCGCCGTCGCCGTCACCATCGCCGTCGCCGTCGCCGTCACCATCGCCGTCACCATCGCCGTCGCCGTCACCGTCGCCGTCGCCGTCGCCGTCGCCGCCATTGCCGCCATTGCCGCCGCCGCTGCCGCCGCCATTGCCGCCGTCACCATCGCCGCCATCGTTCAAGGCGGCGGTGATAAGGGCCGTGGTAACCGGCGGGCACATGTCGATTTGCGCGGCAGAAAGAATGCTGGTGCGGTTGGCTGCAATACAGCAAAGCGCGAAATTGGCTTCAGTGAGAGGTTGGCACTGTGCAGCCGCAAGCCGAGGACGTTGACTCTGCTGTGCGGTTGCCGGTGTGATCATTGCCACCGTGAAGGCAGCGGATGAAAGGAGCAGTATTCTTAGAATCGTGCTTGAGACGTCAGGGTACAGGTGCATTTTCTTCCTCCTTGAGGGAAAAAAAGGCGCTCCCGTCCCCTTTGGTTGCGCGAAGAGTCAATATTACCGACCATCGGTAACACTTTGTTAAGTATGGCAAACAATTTGTTCCTGCGCAATCGCGATCCTCAGGATTGATTTACCAACCCCCATAAGGATTATGACGACCCACCAAAAGGGGACACTCAGTGATTCGTTCAGCGGCGCTTCTCGCGGCGGCCATTTTGTTGGCCGGCTGCAGCAATCAAACAACTGGAACAGCAACGAAGATGGCCACGCAAGGCTACGCCTTTGCACCGGCCGCCTTCTACAAATTCTGCGCCAGCGATCCGGCGCTGTGCAGCACCCGCGGCAAGGTCAAAGCGGTCGAACTCACGCCGAGGCTGGAAGCGGAACTTGCGAGCGTGAACAAGTCGGTCAATCGCCGCATCAAGGAGAGAGGCGACAGAGACTCCGCAGGCCGAGCCGACGTTTGGGGCTTGCCGACCGGCGAAGGCGATTGCGAGGATTTCGCCATCCTCAAGAAAGCCGAGTTGTTGAAACGCGGGTGGCCCGCATCCGCCCTGTTGCTGACCGTTGCGACGCTTGGCGGCGCTGGTCATACGGTCCTGACGGTGCGGACGAACCAGGGCGATCTGGTGCTGGATAACAGAACGGGCGCAATCAGGAATTGGTCACGGACGTCTTACCGTTATTTTGCTCGGCAGTCCCAGTCCGAAAACGGCAAGTGGACGCGGATAAGAACCTGACACCCGTGCCTTGATCGCCCCGCGTCGATTTCGCCCCGCCGATTTCCTGGGGGCGCAAACCGGATCTATCTTCGATCTGGCGTTCTCAGCCCGACGGTTGGCCGCGACCGTCACCGGCTCTGCGCGATAATGCGTCCAGGCAGAGGTCACGGCGGCCCGGACCCGATCGCTGCCTATGTCAACCTCGATGCGCGGCGTCACAGGACAAGCAATTCAATGCGGAAAGGAATTGCGTTCGACGACCCGCCAAATATCCTTGTTGATTGCGCTGATCGCCTGGATGGAGGCGCTGATCCTCTTCATCTCGGAATCGTCGAGTTCTTCGATCTTCCCATATTTGATTGCATCCTTGCTGTCGAAGATGCGCATTAGTTGCGTGCTCGCATGCGTTCCCGTTTCGTCGAACGAATAGATGCAGTGGCTGTATTTGTTGCGCAGCTTTCCCTGCCGGGTAAGCTGACTGGCGATCTCCAGAACCTGGCGTCGGCATTCAACCGGTGTTCCGGCCATCTTCGCCAACCGCTCGACCAACTCGATCCGTGCACGCGTGGTGTTCAGCGTCAGGAAAATGACGATCGCAGTCTCCTTGTCTACTTTCGCCAGACCGGCAATCAGGTAAATCAGCAAGCTTTCCGTGTTGGTCCATGTGTAGTTCAATTGACCAACAAGCAGTAAAATCTCCTGGAAGCGCGGCATCGACCTGCTCACGTGAGAGTTGAGATCACCGGGCGATCCGCACCTGGAACCATTCCAGCGGCCGCAACCCGTCGGGCATGAAAAAGGGCTGCGGCTTCAGTCCTGTTGTGGGCGCCCAGCTTGTTGATGATGTTGTGCATGTGAATTTTGACGGTGTGTTCGGAAAGGCGAAGTGCGGCGGCTATGGTTTTATTCTGCAGTCCCTGCGACGCCATTTCCAGGATCTGACTCTCCCGACATGTCAGTTGGCCAGACTCCTCGAGTGCGGCTTGCCGTTTGATGGCGGGCTTCGACTCCTTCGCCTCGCTATGGGGCATGCCGTTGTTCAGGTACGACTGAAACATGGCTAAGGGAAAATATTCGCCTCCGCGCAGCATGAGCCTGATCACGGAAAGCCACACATCCAGCTTCAGGTTCATGGGAAGCACGCCGCGCACCACTCGCGACGCAAAGACCTCATCGGGGAAAAGCCGCCTCCTGCCGTCGTCCTGCATCACAGCGGTCATGGCTGCCGGGTGGAAGCGGGCCAGCTGGGCGGAACAGGAATCGATCTCGCTCAGAAATACCGCATCGATCAGGATGAGGGAAACCGAAGGATCGAAGGCAGTCCAGGTGGCGGAAAGGTCGCGAACGCGCTCAGCCCCGATCCACGGGAATTCCCTTTCGACGGCATGCACCAGGCTATCGGAGATCGTGTCGTCAGGGGCGATGAACAGCAAGGTTCGTCGGGCCCAGGATTCCCGATCGGCGGAATCAGCTCGACCTCGTCCGCTCGCCTCCACCCCATCCACCCCATTCATGGCCCACCTGTCTACTAACAAGCACTAAAGGCCGGGAACCCCTAACCCGGACGACACGTTAACGACTTCCTAACTCAAAAATAGGCGAAAAAATATAGTCCTGACGAGCTAGGCAATTGCTGGGACACCGCGACGCGGCGCGCAACTGTCCGCCATTCACGATTGCTGCCGACCTGGTTTTCCGCCCAGGATTTAACCCTTGATGGCGAACAGATCGTCCCAAACGGGCTAGCTCCAACTATCAGCTTACAATTTACGGCTGACGGTCACAGACTTCCAATGTTCCGTATTGGGAGTTTGGGGAACATCCAGAGATTCACGAGAGCAGCGAGCGACCGCACCGTTGGGCGGCGCAGGCGGTAACTCGTGCGCAATCTGGCTGCCTCGCTCCCCGTCAAAGGGAGGTGACGCCATACAAACAGACGATGACCGGATCTCCGGCCTTAGTCCCCTAGGCGCAGGCGATCCAAAACCAACCACATGAAACTTAACGGCCGCGGGCAGCCAAGACCACGTCAGATTGAATGTGGTTCGGTTGTCGCGGCCTCTTACCGAGAAAACTTAACGGCCGCGAGCAGCCCAAGACCACGTCAGATTGAATGTGGTTCGGTTGTCGCGGCCTCTAACCGAGGGAACGACAATGACTACTCGCAACAGCAATAACTCCAACACCGGTTGGCAGTTCATCGGCGATGTCTCCGATGACGACACCGTAATCGATATCGGAGATGGCGATGCCAAGAGCGACGCCAGCGCCGACGCCAAGAGCGACGCCAGCGCCGACGCCAAAGCCGATGCCAAATCCGACGCTGACGCCAAGAGCGACGCTGACGCCACCGGTGTCGGCGTCGGCGTAGGTGTGGGTGTCGGAGCTGGCATCGGCATTGGCGACGCTACGGCCAATTCGACCAGCAACAACACCAACAATAACGGCAATAACAACAGCAATTCGAGCAGCAACAGCAACAGCAACAGCAGCAACAACAGCAACACCAACACCAACACCAACAACGTTAACACCAATGTTAACGCCAGTGTTAGCGCCAGCGCGTCGTCGGACGGAAAGTCGGACGACGATTTCATTGACCTCGACGACGTGAATGTTGGCCTCGGCGGCGTCATGATGTTCAGCCGCGACGGCGACATCAGCTTCGATCCGGGCGATGACGTCAGCTTCTCGGACGTCCTGAACGGCGCGTTTGCCGGGGCTGGCAATGGCCACAGCGCCACGATCATCAACCAGACCGGCGACATGAAGGACAACGACTATCTCGGCAGCGCGACGGTCAAGAATGACGGCTACTTCGGCAACAAGGGCGACGCCAAGGGTGGTTATGCCAAGTCCGAGGAAGGCATTGATGCCGGCGGCGACGGCGGCCATGCCGGCGATTCGGTCGCTTTGGGTGGCTTCGGCGCCAAGGGCGGCGATGCCGATACCGGCAGCGCCAAGGGCGGCGATGCCAAGGGCGGCGGTGTGGCCGTTAGCGTGCCGATTGTCGTCGGCTCCGCTGACGCCAAGTCCGACGGCGGCAACGCTGATGGCGGCGACGCCGTGCCGATCGCGGTTAGCGGCGACGCCAAGGGCGGCGACGCGACCGGCGTGGCTGTCGGCGCAGGCCTAGGCGGCGACGGCAAGGGCGGCTACGGCGACAGTGGCGAAGCCTTTGGCGGCGACAGCGGCGACGCCAAGGGCGGCGACGGCGGCGACGGCGTCGGGCTCGGTCTGGGCCTCGGCCTGGGCGTCGGCGTCGGCGGCGACTCCAAGGCCGACGGCGGCGATGCCGACGCCAAGGGCGGCGACGCTGGCGCGCTTGGCTTTGCCGACGCCAAGGGCGGCGACGGCGGCGACGGCGGCAATGGCGGACGCGGCGGCGACTCGACCGCGATACCTGTCGCCCTGGCACTGATGGACGATGCCGAAGCTGGCAGCGACAACGGTGCCTCTTGGGGTGGGAACAAAAGCGATGACAACGTCGCCGTAGCTATCCCGATCGCCGCGAATGGCGACACCGATGCCGGTAACACCGGTGGCGGCGGCGGCGGCGGCGGCGGTGGCGGTGGCGGCGGCGCGGTTGCCGGCAACTTCGCCGATGTCGATGGCGGCGCTGCAAGCTCGACTGGCGGCGGCGCAAACTCGACCGGCGGCGCTGGCTCAGGCACTGGCACTGGCGCTGGCACTGGCTCTGGCGTCGGCGGCGCCGGCGGCGGCGCGACCAGCGGCGCGGGTGGGGCTGGCACGAGCGGCGACGCAACCGGCGGTGCCGGCAGCGGCGGTGCCGGCAGCGGCCTGGCGAGCAACGTCAACACCGGTGGCGCAGCCACCAGCGGTGCGGCCACGGCCGGCGATGCGACTGGCGGCGATGCAACTGGCGGCGCTTCGACGGCGACCGGTGGAACGGGCGCGGTTGCTCTCAGCGGCGCTTGGGCTGACGGAGCGGACGGTGGCTATGCCTGGAGCGGCGACGCCACGGGCGGCGCTGGCGGCAACGGCGGCGCAGCGACTGCGACCGGCGGCGCGGCTGGCGACGGCGGCGGCGGCGGCAGCTGGGGGTCGAATATCGGCCACGACCAGCACATTGAAGCCATAAGCCAGGCCAACGCCAATGGCACCATCGACATGAACGGCTTCAACCAGCAGATCGTGATGGGCGCCAACCTGCAAGGCCACTCGGTCGACATGACAGTAGTGGGCGGCAACCTCACCAGCTCGCTGGTTGGCGAAGACGACGCGACATAACTGGCATGGCCGGTTTCGCCGCGGCGAGACCTGCAAAAAAGGGACTGCGCGGAGGAAAACCCCGCGCAGTCTTCCCAACCAGAGAAGAGAAGCGCGACCCGGCAAGGGCGCGGATGATCTCGAAAACCGGAGGAAACTTCCGTGTATATGGACAAGATCACCGAGGCGATCAGCCACTTTGTGGGACTCTTTGAAATCACACTGGAGCAAGCCCGTCTCAGGAAAGCCTATGACGAATTCAAGGCGGCCCAGGCGGTCGAGGAAGAAACGCCGGAGCTTGCCAGTCAAACGGTCAACGTCGACGCAGGATACGATCTGGAGGATTTCGTTCCCTCCATCGAGTATTCGCCAGTTGCACCCAAACTTGTCCTGACGACACCCTGGTCGGATTTCCAATTCGCTCCTCCAGACATCCCTGCGATCCCGCAGCCGGACGTCGCCTATCCAGGTTTTCTGTTCCACCCGGACGCGCCGCCGATGGGGAGTGCGCCTTCACGCCTGATCCTGCCCCATATCGAGCCCCCTGGCTCGGTGGCGGTCCTTATCAATCAGGAGCTTCGGCTCTCCGATAACGACTATGTAGGCGCTGGCGGACATGGCCTGAAATTCTCTCCCGCAGCAGCGGACCATGCTGCCGAAATGGCGACCTCGCTGGGCGCGGCGGCGGATCTGTCGCCGATCGACGATCTGGAAATGCCGGGTTCGTCCGAGGAGATAGTGGCTGTCATCAAGACAGCCGGCGAACGGCTCAACGGCTATGCGGAGGAAACGGATGGCGAAGCCGATGTTTTCGTCGTCAAGGCTGACGTCATCGAAGGCACTTACGTCAATGGGCAGTCCGTGGACGAAGCGCCCAAGCTCGACGATCACCTCCCGGAGAAGCACCGTCGAGCCGATGAGGAAGAGGACGAGGAAGAAGAGGCCGAGCAACCCTCCTACACGCCTGGGTCCGGCAGCATCGACATCGATGTTTCAGTCGAGTTGGAAGCCGGCGGCAATCTCCTCGTCAACAGCGTCGCGATGGCCAACAATTGGCTGCAGTCGCCGGTTTGCGCGGTGATGGGCGACCATGTCGAGCTCAACGCGATCATTCAGATCAATGTCGCGTGCGACAGCGACCTCGTCAGTTCCTCCATCAACGGTTGGGGCCTGAACGCCACCGATCCGACCCAAGGCTTCAATATCGCGATGTTCAAGCGCATCGATCCGTCGGCGGAAGCTGCGGCGTCGCAGGCCAAGCAGGGTGACTTTCCCAAGCACTGGGTTGTCACCGAGGTCGAAGGCGACCTGCTCATCATGAACTGGATCCAGCAATACACCTTCATGATGGACAATGACGTTTCCGTCCTGTCGTCATCGGGAGTCAAGACGCTGGTGACAGCCGGCGCCAACACGGCGGCCAACGACATTTCGCTGGACGAACTGGGCTTCAATTACGACCTGATCGTCGTCGGCGGAAACATTTACGACGCCAACATCATCCATCAGTTGAACGTGCTGCTGGACAACGACCTGATCGGCGCGGTCGATGGTTTCCAGACAACCGGCGAAGGCGCGGCCTCCACCAGCGACAATCTGCTTTGGAACCAGGCCAACATCGTCAATTACGGCGCCGGCGATCGCTTCGAGGCGATGTCTGAAGCTTATCGCAAGGCGTGTGAAAGCCTGCAGAACGGCAACGGTGACCTTTCCGACATACTGAACGATGGCGCATTCGCGGGCATCGGGGCGATTCGGGTGCTCTACATCTCCGGCGACATCCTCAATCTACAATACATCAAACAGACCACCATTCTTGGTGACAGCGATCAGGTGGCCCTGGCCATGAATGCGCTGGCGCATCCGGAGGCGGACTGGACAATTTCGACAGGAACCAACTCGCTGGTCAATTATGCCTACATTGCCGACGTGGATTCCACCGGCAAGACCTATGTAGGCGGCGGCATCTATTCGGACGAGATCCTCATCCAGGCGGAGCTGATTTCCACCGGCCCCGATCTTGGCGGCCAGAATCCCGACGTGCTGGTGAATGAAGCGGTCGCTTTCCTCGATGACGATATGCTGGCGCCGGAAGGCTCTCAAAACGTGGCGTATCCCTCGCTCGTGCCTGAGACCTATTCCGATCCGATGCAAAGCGTTCTCGCGTGATTTTCGAACCGGGGTGGCAGCAATGACCGAAGATCGCGATCAAACCGGGCGCGCTTTCGTCCAAGAACCAGAATGGGATCGGCCGGATGACGGCGGCGAAGCAGTCGGGCGAAGCGCCGCCGAGCCGATCGCACAGACTTGGTTTCGTCACAGCAAGGCGGTCGATCGTTCGGTGGAAAAACTGGACGATGTCGTTGCCGAATTGTGGCGCATAGTGGACGCCCGGCCAGCCGAAACGCCAGCATCGCTTCGCGAAACGACGCCAGCCAAGGTCACCGAACAAGCCAGGGTCACCGAACAAGCGCGCCCTTCAACCGCGCCTTTACCTGGTTATAGAAGCGCTCCGCAACGCGAGGTGCAACCACCCTCCCCGCAAGCAAAAGCGCCTTCGGCTCCGTCGCCGGCCACGCCCACTGCTCCAGCCGCAGACAGCATGAGAAGGCCCGACCCCATCCGGCCACCGAACCCTCGGATCTCCGAGCCGGCCCAGCGCGCCGTAGCGCCAATGGAAGAACCGGCGCGCAGGCCCGGGCCGGAAATACTGGAACGGAAGACGCCGAACGCACCGAAGGACGCGCCCGGCAAGCAGGACCAGCCGAGCGCGCGAGGAGGCGAGCCGCCCACTCAGGAGATCCGGCCACCAAGCCCTCGGATCTCCGAGCCGGCCCAGCGCGCCGTACCACCAAAGGAAGAGCCCGCGCGCAAGCCCGAGCCGGAAATACTGGAACGGAAGACGCCGAACGCGCCGAAGGACGCGCCCGGCAAGCAGGACCAGCCGAGCGCGCGAGGAGGCGAGCCGCCCACGCAGGAGATCCGGCCACCGAGCCCTCGGATCCCCGAGCCGGCCCAGCGCGCCGTACCACCAAAGGAAGAACCCGCGCGCAAGCCCGAGCCGGAAATATTGGAACGCAAGACGCCGAACGCGCCGAAGGACGCGCCCGGCAAGCAGGACCAGCCGAGCGCGCGAGTAGAGCCGCCCACGCAGGAGATGAAGAACAAGCCGGTTCTGCCCGGCGTGACAATCGAGGGCGACCGCGGTCCCTTGCTTGCCCGGGAAGTGCCTGGCGGCGGTGGTCCGACCGGAACCGGCAAGGGGAGCGGCGGCGGCAATGGCGGCGGCGGCGGCGCGTTCCACAAGCGTCTCGGCCCAGTCGATCTCTCGGCAAGCCTCACAGCCGGCCTTCGCGCGGTCAAGAAGAACCTCATCGCGGTGATGATCTTCACGATCGCGACCAACGTGCTGGTGCTTGCGATACCAGTCTACCTCTTCCAGATTTCGGATCGCGTGCTGACGAGCCGCTCGGTCGACACCCTGGTGATGCTGACGATCGTGATCGTCGGCGCAGTCATCCTGCAGTCGGTTTTTGACGCCATCCGGCGCTTCATCCTCATGCGCACAGCGGTCGAGGTCGCCGCCCAACTGGGCGGACCAATCCTCAGCGCAGCCGCCAGGGCTTCACTGCACAGCAACGGGCGCGAATATCAGACGCTGGGGGATCTTCAGCAGCTGCGTACGTTTCTGGTGTCCGGCACGTTGCTGTCTCTTCTCGATGCGCCGATGGCCCCGTTGTTCATGCTGGCGATATTCCTGATCCACCCCGACCTCGGCTTTATCGTCGTGGCGACGGCGCTGCTGCTGCTGGCCATCACGCTCGCCAACCAGCGCGCAACCGCCAAGCCGTTCGGCGAGGCCAACACAAGCCAAACCAAAGCCAACCTCCACGTCGATTCGATGTCGCGCAACTCGCAGATCATCAACGCGCTCGCGATGATCCCCGAAGCCGTGTGGATCTGGGGCAAGGATACCGGCAACTCGCTCAAATGGCAGGTCATAGCTCAGGACCGAAACATAGCCTTTGCTTCTCTTTCCAAGGGCGTCCGGCTGCTGACCCAGGTCATAATGCTCGGCTGGGGCGCCTACCTGGCCATCGAAGGCTCGGTCACGGGTGGCATGGTCATCGCCGCGTCAATCATTGCCGGTCGCGCACTTGGCCCGATCGAGGGTGCGATTGAAGGGTGGAACCAGGTTGTGCAGTCACGCGCCGCCTTTGGCCGCATCAGTGCGCTGCTGAAGGAATCCCCGCTGAACTTCGAACGCCTGAAGCTGCCGCGTCCGGAAGGGCGCCTCGATGTCGAGCGGCTGCTGTTCGTGCCGCAAGGAACCAAACGTGTCGTGCTCAATGGCATCGGCTTTGGCCTGGAGGCCGGAGACTCGCTGGCGATCATCGGCAATTCGGGCGCCGGAAAAACGACCCTGGGCAAAATGCTCGTCGGCTCGATCCTTCCAACTTCGGGAAGCGTGCGGCTCGACCTGATGGACCTGCGGAACTGGGATCAGCGGCAATTTGGTGAAAGCATCGGCTACCTTCCCCAGGACGTGCAGCTTTTCCCGGGGTCGATCAAGGCGAACATCGCCAGAATGCGCGAAAACGTCGACGATGGCGCAATTTACGAAGCCGCCAAGCTAGCCGACGTGCACGAACTGATCGCCTCGCTCCCGCATGGCTACGAGACCTTTGTCGCCGCCGATGGCGCGCCGCTTTCTGGCGGGCAGAAGCAGCGTATCGCTCTGGCGCGCGCCTTTTTCGGCAGCCCGAAACTGGTGGTCCTCGACGAGCCGAATTCGAACCTCGACACCGCTGGCGAGTTGGCTTTGTCGCGCGCCCTGCAGCAAGCCAAAGAGCAAAAGATCACGATGGTGACGATCACGCAGCGGCCTGCTTTGCTGCAGACCGTGGATAAGATCCTGGTGCTCGTCAACGGCACCGTGGCTCTTTTCGGGATGCGTCAGGACGTGCTCGAGGCTTTGGCGGCGCGCGGCATGAGCCTCGATGGCGGCCATTTTGCCAATATTCAGGTCAAATGAGAGAGAACGGCCGTGAAGGAAATAGCCAAGATCGAAGACGCTCAATGGTATGGCGCCGTTCCGCGTTCCATTTGGAAGCAGACGACCGCCGGATTGCTGCTGATGGCCGTCACCTTCGGCGGATTTGGCACCTGGGCATTCACGGCACCGCTCGCAGCCGCGATCGTCGCGCAAGGAAGCTTCGTGGCCACTGGGCAGAACAAGATCATCCAGCACCTCGAAGGGGGTATCATCAAGCAGCTTCTGGTTAGCGAAGGCGACCATGTCGTAACCAATCAGCCTTTGGTGCTGCTCGACGAAACGGCCGCGCGGGCAAAGGAACGGCAGTTGTTCTTCCGCCAGGCGCGCCTTGAAGCGATCGTGGCGCGCTTGACCGCCGAGGTGCACGGGGCGGAGACTATACAGTTCCCGGCCACAATAACCGAAAATCGCGACGACCCGGAAATTGCTTCGATCGTGCATAGCCAGCGTCTCAACTTCGAGGGCTCGCGCACCAAAATGAGCAGCGAGATCCGATTGCTCGACCAGAACATCGGCGCCCTGAAGTTCCGGGCGGGCGGTTATGAGCAGTTGCTGAAAGCGGTCACGATACAGCTCGGTCTGCTACGCGAGGAGTATACCGGCAAGAAGACCCTGCTCGACCAAGGATTGATCCGCGCGACCGAGATCAAGGCGATTCAGCGCGCCATAGCAGATGCCGAAGGGCAGATGGGGCGGCTCTCAGCCGAGATATCCGAGACCGGCGCCCAGGTCATCAAGCACGAACAGGAGATGCGGCAGACAGAAAACGCCTACCGCCAGGCGGCGCTCGACGAACTCGAGGGCGTTGAAACCGAACTGGACAGCATCCGCGAACAGTCCCGCGAGGCGCAAAACGTGCTGCGCCGAGCGACGATCAATGCGCCGGTTTCGGGCACTGTCGTGCGGTTATTCTACCACACGTCCGGCGGCGTGATCGAGAGCGGCAAGAGCATCATGGAGATCTTGCCGGCGAATGTGCCGCTTATCATAGAAGCGCAGGTGCCTCGCACCGAGATCGACAATGTCAAGGTCGGACAAAAGGCGACGGTACGGCTGGTCGCGCTCAACGCGCGCACGACGCCGGTTCTGAACGGCGAAGTCTACTACGTCTCTGCCGACTCGCTCCCCGACGCTTCCGGTCCGACCGCAAAGGAGGTCTATTTGGCGCGCGTCAACCTGCCAGTCAGCGAACTGGCTCGCGTGCCTGGATTTGTTCCGACGCCAGGCATGCCCGCTGAAATTCTCATCCAGACGGCGGAGCGGACCTTTTTCAGCTACCTGTCCAAGCCGATCAAGGACAGCATGGCTAGGGCATTTAATGAGCGCTGACCGTAGAGGCGGGGGGGTAAATATGCAGATCGACGTCTTGACACGCCCGGAAGAACTGAACGGGCTTCGCGACAACTGGGACGACCTCTACGCCAGGGATCCTGACGCGCATTTCTTCGTCTCGTGGGACTTTCTTTCCCACTATCTTCGACGCTTCGACGGTGAATGGTTCATTTTGGCGGCGCGCAAGGGGCCGCCGGGCTCTCCCTATGTCGCGCTTCTGCCGCTCCGGCTGCGCACCAGCATGAGGAAAAATACCGGCGAAATCTACCATGAAGTGTATATGGGGGGAAACCTCGCAGCCGATTATACCGGCATCCTCTGCGCGCCGGAATACGCCTACCGGGCAATCGCGGTTTTCGCGAAGCATCTGAAGACGATGCATTGGGCCAGCCTGCATCTGGAAAACCTGCGGATGTCGGAACGCAGGATAGCCTGGCTGATGGAGCAGCTTTCCGACAATCGGCTGA
Source organism: Mesorhizobium sp. WSM4847 (assembly GCF_055811335.1). Classification (NCBI taxonomy): domain Bacteria; kingdom Pseudomonadati; phylum Pseudomonadota; class Alphaproteobacteria; order Hyphomicrobiales; family Phyllobacteriaceae; genus Mesorhizobium; species Mesorhizobium sp. WSM4847. Next base: position 268,112 of record NZ_JBVVPY010000005.1, read on the forward strand.
CGATCCGTCGAATGAGGCGCGTCAACCAGGTTGACAATGTTGACAACTGCATATGCCCGGCGATCGACCTCCCGTCCTCATGGGAAGATTATCTTCTGCACAATCTCAGCGCTAACACCCGCCAAAAGATGCGGAGATTTCTTCGGAAACTGGAGAACTCTGACGAGTTTCGCATAACGCATGCCGACGCCTCTACCATCGAGCGCGATATCGACATCCTGCTCGAGTTCTGGCGCATCAAGTGGACGCCGCGGAAGGGGAAGCTGGTTCCCGGCCTGGTCAAGAGTAACCGACTGCTGTTCAGGCAAGCTTTCGAACGGGGCACGCTGTTTGTGCCTGTACTTTGGCACGGCGACCGGCCCTTGAGCGCTCTCGCGATCTTCCTCGATCCGGTGAAGAAGAGCATGCTGTTCCACATGGTCGGGCGCGACGAGACGGCCGACATGCTGCCGTCGGGACTGGTCCTGCACGGTTATTGCATCCGCCGCGCGATCGAGAACGGTTTCCGGACATATGATTTCCTGCGCGGCAACGAACCTTACAAATATTCCTTCGGCACCCACGAAACCGTCCTCAACTGCACTCTTGTGCGGACCAAAACCGGCCGGAACCTTGGCGACCAGTTGGACAGGCGATCCTTGGTCGGCGCGTTGCAGCAGGCGGCCGGCCTCCACAAGAAGGGTTGGATCATCCAGGCCGAAAACATCTATCGCCAGATCCTGAACACCGAGCCGACGCATGATCAGGCTCTGTACGGACTCGGTCACGTTCTGGGCACCAAGGGCGATCACCGTCAGGCTGCGGAATGCTTCGGCGCGCTTGCAGCCATGTCGCCGCAATCTGTAAACGCCTGGCTTTGCCTGGGCATTGCGCAGCAGTCGCTAAACGACCACTCCGCAGCCATCGAGTCGTTTGGGCGAGCAACGGACCTCAATCCAGGCCTCATTCTAGCGCGTTATGCCCTGGGCCGCAGCCTTCTCGCCCTGCAGCGGACGGATGAGGCGGCCCAGGCTTTCACTCTGGTCCTTGAGAATGGATCGCCCGCCCCCGCGGAAACCGCCCTGCGCGCCAAGGCCCGGCGACAATTGCAGCAGCTGAGGACAGCCAAGCCGCTCTACATTCTAAAGAAACCTGAGCGCGAGAAGCCCGTCATCCAGCCGTCGCTGCCGCTGGGGCTGACCACTCTGCTCACGGTTGCGCGGCCGGCAACCGTAAGCCGCTCCACCTCTTCTGTCACTTGACGGGGACTTCGTTGTCTGCGTGCCGCTGCAAGTCGCTCAAACGACTCGTGCTGCCTCGTCAGAAGCCGATTGAGGCCAGCGCTGTAGCGCAGCACGGCCAACGTCGGTAAGCGCATAAACGCCGCGCTCGGCCCTGGCGAACCAGCCATAGACATTGTGAAGCAGGATATTGGCGGCGCGTGGCGAAATGGTTTTCAGATCGCGCGGGCGTTTTGGGCCGTCGACCATGGCAGCGGCGCAGGCCAGCGCGTCCTGCCGGTAAGCGGTCATGACCGGCGTACGCGAGCCGCCGCCGACTACAGGGTCGCCGCGCCGGCGCCGATGCTCGTCCACCAGGCGCGACCGTCGCCTCGGGTCTCGCCGGGGCGGCAAGGCGGCCGGACTGAGCAGCAATTCGACGTTGCCGGCGGAGCCAACCCCGAGAAGGCCGAAGCCGAGCCGCCGGCACAGCGCACGGAACCGGCGATCGTGCTCGCGGCCCTTGCCTCGACTTGACATCCTCGCCGCGAGCCAGACCTCATCGCATGACGCAGCACGGTCAACACCTTGAAGAATGAGTTCGAGGTTGAACTGCAGCTTCAATTCGCAGATGACGAGCACGGGCGGCTCGCCGTCACGCAGTCCAACGACGTCGCAGCCGCCAACCTCGCCTTTGACAGTGAAGTCCAGACTCTCAAGAAACCGCTTCACCGGCATGTAAAGAGACGTTTCCTGCATGCGCGACGCATAGCCGATTCGTGGCTGGTTGGCACAGCATCACCGACAGGCGTTGCCACCGAGGGCAAGCTATGCATCAAGCAATTTGCTGGGACTTGCCCGCTCGGCGTTAAGCCCTCAGCCCCCTCGCCTCGCCTCCGCGCTTGCGCGGAACCATCATATCCCTGGCCAGCAGGCGGCTCACCCGGCAGAATGCCATGAACGCCCGGCAAGCCTCCTCGGTCTCGATCAGGTCGACGGTGGCGCCGAAGCAGGCGTTGAACGCAGCCTGATAGACTGGGCCCTGGCGGCGAACCGGCCAGCCTTGCAGGAAATCCAGCGCCTGTTCGACGCTGTATATTTCCTCGACTGGCAGGCCAGCCGCGGTCGTGATGCGCACCGGCACCTCGAATTGCAATCTGTCCATTCCTGTCTCGCCAGAACGCGGTCCCGCGGCAACGCCGCTCGTCGCAAAAAGTTGCTTTGACCGGCTTTCCGCTCAGGCCCACATCTTGTTCAGAAATATGTCGTCAGTGCGGACGAACGGCCCGGCATGGGGCCGGACACGCACAAGATGAAGCCGCAAAGCGTGAATATCGCCGGCTTGAGCCCAATCGCCGGCAGTTCGTCCTTGAACCTGGCGCCGTCCGGTGCCAAATCTGAGGGACTTTTCTCGCGGGCTCAACAGAGGCCCTTTCACCCGGCAAGACGGACACAATGGTCACCTATCTCGAAGCCGCCACGGCACCGCTCAGAAACACCGGCCAGATCCGCCTCTATGGCGAAGAAGGCTTTGCCGGCATGCGCAAGGCCTGCGATCTCACCGCGCGCTGCCTCGACGAACTGGTGTCGATCGTCGCGCCGGGCGTCACCACCGAAACCATCGACCGCTTCGTCTTCGAGTTTGGCATGGATCACGGCGCATTGCCGGCGACGCTCAACTATCGCGGCTACACCAAGTCGTCCTGCACCTCGATCAACCACGTCGTCTGCCATGGCATCCCCGACAGCAAGCCGTTGAAGGACGGCGACATCGTCAACATCGATGTCACTTACATCCTCGATGGCTGGCATGGCGATTCCTCGCGCATGTATCCGGTGGGCACGATCAAGCGCGCCGCCGAGCGCCTGCTCGAGGTCACGCATGAATGCCTGATGCGCGGCATCGCCGCGATCAGGCCCGGCGCCCGCACCGGCGCCATCGGCGCCGCCATCCAGACCTATGCCGAAGCCGAGCGCTGCTCGGTGGTGCGCGATTTCTGCGGCCACGGCGTCGGCCAGCTCTTTCACGATGCGCCGAACATCCTGCACTATGGCAGCGCCAGCGAGGGCGTCGAGATGCGGCCGGGCATGATCTTCACCGTCGAACCGATGATCAATCTCGGGCGGCCGCACGTAAAAGTGCTGTCGGATGGCTGGACGGCGGTGACACGCGACCGCTCGCTGTCGGCGCAGTACGAGCACACGATCGGCGTCACCGAGACCGGATGCGAGATTTTCACGCTGTCGCCAAAAAACCTCGACCGCCCCGGCCTGCCAGCATAGTGTTTGCGCGAGGGCCGGATCTTTCCGGTCAAGAAAATGCGGGCGGCCTATGGGAAAGACCAGCGACGATGACGAACGGATCTTCTTTCCCGAAACACCGATAAAACCGCTCGCGAAAGCCAATTCGGTCGATAAGTCGCCCGAAAAGCCGCACTATCTCGGCCATCGCGACCGCTTGCGCCAACGGTTTGCGGCCGGTTCCGACGCCCTCCCCGACTACGAATTGCTGGAGCTCTTGCTGTTTCGCCTGATCCCCCGCGCCGACACCAAGCCCGTCGCCAAGGCATTGCTGGCACGCTTCGGCACGCTGGCCGAGGTGCTTGGCGCGCCGGTCGCGCGGCTTGAGGAGGTCAGCGGTATCGGTCCGGCAGTGGCACTCGATCTGAAGATCGTTGCCGCGGCCGCCCAACGCGCGGCACGCAGCGAGATAAAAGGCCGCGAGGTCCTGTCGTCCTGGACGCAGGTTCTCGGATACTGCCGGTCGGTCATGGCTTTCGAGGAGCGCGAGCAGTTCCGCATTCTGTTTCTCGACAAGAAGAACGCGCTGATCGCCGACGAGGTGCAGCAGGTCGGCACCGTCGACCACACGCCGGTCTATCCGCGCGAAGTGGTCAAGCGGGCGCTCGAACTCTCCGCCACGGCGATCATTCTGGCGCATAATCATCCGTCAGGCGACCCGACGCCGTCGCGCGCCGACATCGAGATGACAAAGCTGGTCATCGAGACGGCCAAACCGCTCGGCATCGCCGTCCACGATCACATCATCATCGGCAAGAAGGGTCATGCCAGCATGAAGGGCCTGCTGCTGATCTGACGCCCTGTTTGGACAAGCATCGGCCCCAAAGCGTCCGGTCTCGTGTCATGACACGCCAGGCAGCGACGGGCGTGCCGCGAGAACGCGGCCTCCGACCGCAACGACGAGCGCGACGATTATCAGTATTGCCGCGACTGCAAACGTGATCCGCATACCGGTCGCGACGGCGTCGGGCCGCGCCATTGCGATGTCGATGGCCTCTGAGGCGAATGCGAACACAGCGCCCATGACGGATGCGCCGGTGATGAGCCCGAGATTGCGCGACAAATTGAGCAAGCCGGAAATGACGCCCCGCTGGTCCGGGCGGATATCCGACATGACAGCGGTGTTGTTTGCCGTTTGAAACAGCGCATAACCAGATGTGATGACGGCGATCGGGGCGATGTAGCCAGGGATGCCCGATATTGCCGGCATCACGGATAGAATGAAGCAACCGGCGGCTATCGCGGTAAGCCCAATGACGGTCATGCGCCCAGCGCCAAAACGGTCGGCTATGCGACCAGCCGGCACACCTGTCAGCGCGGCGACAAGCGGACCGACCGACATGACGATGCCAACAACAGCGGCGTCGAGCCCGAGCGCACGAGACAGATAGAACGGCCCGACCACCAGTGTCGCCATCATCACCGTCGCCACGAGCGCGCTCGTGGCGAGGCTCGCGCTCAACGTCGTATTGCCGAAAGCGGCCAATCGGATCAAAGGCGACGCCACTCTCGCCTCGACAAGCACAAACAAACCGGCCGCGAAGACTGCAGCCACGAATAGAGCCAGGTTGAGCTGACCAAAACTGCCACGCCCGATCGTCATCGCGAGCGCATAGGCGCCAAGCGTCAGGGCAAGCAGCAGCGTGCCGACAACGTCGAAGCCGGCCCGATCCGTCTTCGGCTCCCGGCGATCAGCCGGCAGATAGCGGTAGGCGAGACAAAATGCCAGCAAGCCCAGTGGCACGTTGACGAGGAAGATCGCCCGCCAACCGGCTCCGGCAATCAGCAGACCGCCGAGCGAGGGACCGAGAGCGGTGCCGATCGCCGACATCGTTCCGAGCAGCCCCATGGCGCTGCCGGTCCTTGCCTTCGGCACCGTCTCACCGATAAAAGCCATGGTCAGGGTCATCATGATGGCCGCCGCCAAGCCCTGGGCCGCCCGGGCTGCAATCAGCAGCCAGAGCGTCTGCGCGACGCCACACAGGACCGAGGCCACCGTAAACAGGAACAGCCCGGCCAGCAGCAGCCGCCGGCGACCGGTGATGTCACCTAGTCGCCCGACGCTGACGATCAGGGTGGTGATGGCGAGGAGGTAAGCCAGCACGATCCACTGGACCTCCTGGAACGAGGCGTCGAACGCCTGCGTCAACGTCGGCAAGGCGACATTGGCGATGCTGATGCCGAGCGAGGACAGCAACATCGATAGCGAAAGGCTGGCGAGCGCCCACCGAACCGCAGGTGCCCGTTCTGGATTTTCGGCGACTGCCCGTCCTACATCGATTGGCTTCAACATGAACTCCGTTTTCTGGCGCGACTCCCGAAACGGAGCTGGCAGACAGGTAGTCCTTTGCTTGAGATGGCGGAAGGCGCATCATTTGCACGTAATCGTTGCGTTTGACGCCATGTCAGATCGTGCCGGCCATGCTACGATCATCATATGTCGCATCCGACCTCAATCTGCTTGTCACGCTTGAAGTGTTGTTGACGGAAGGCAGCGTGGCGCGCGCCGCCAGAAGGCTGCGGCTGAGCCCGTCGGCGATGAGCCGGGCGCTGGCGCGATTGCGTGAGACGACGGGCGATCCGCTGCTGGTCAGGGCCGGACGCGGCCTCGTTCCGACACCTCGGGCCCTTGAGCTCCGCGAGCGCGTCGGTCGGCTTGTGCAGGACGCCGAAGCCGTTTTGCGCCCTGTTGAGATGCTCGACCTGAAACGGCTTGAGCGGACCTTCACGCTTAGAAACAGGGATGGCTTTGTCGAGAATTTCGGGCCGGATCTCATTGCGCGCGTCGGCGAACAAGCACCGGGCGTGCGGCTGCGTTTTGTGCTGAAGCCGGACAAGGACAGCACGCCTCTGCGCGACGGTAGCGTAGACCTGGAAACCGGCGTTGTCGGAAAGGCCACGGGACCGGAGATGCGCGCGCAAGCGCTGTTCCGTGATCGTTTCGTCGGCGTCGTGCGGATGGGACATCCATTGTGCGAGTTCACGATGACCCCTACCCGCTACGCAGCCGGCCGGCACATCCTCATCTCCCGTCGCGGACTCGACAGGGGACCGATCGACGATGCCCTTGCGCCGTTAGGGTTGAAACGGGAGATCGTGACGGTCGTCAGCGGCTTTTCGGAAGCTCTGGCTCTGGCGCGTGCCTCAGACCTGATCGCCAGCGTTCCCGAACGCTATACGGGAAACCTGCGCGATGGAATGTTCTGGTTCCCTCTGCCGGTTCCCCTGCCGGAAATCGCGGTCTCACTTTTGTGGCACCCGCGGCTGGATGCCGATCCGGCGCACCGGTGGCTGCGCGGCTGCGTTCGAGACGTTTGCACCGGAAAAACTCACTGGATCTCTTAAAGCGCAACGGTCAAGGGAGCGTTGCTGATTCGATCACAGCAACTCTATGTTGCAGGTGCCGGCGATTCCGACCGACCGCCTCGCTGAACCCGGTTAGGTCGAAATCGGCCTCGCCTCGCCCCGACAGCAGCCGAATCGCCAGGACAGCAGGAGCCGGTCGGCGAAAAAACAATCGCCTTTATCGCGTCGGCACCATTCCGAACCAGCCTCCTCCCCCGCGAGCCGGCGGCCTTTCACGATCCGGCAGAACGCCGTGTTGTTCGGTGCCCCAGCAGGTTTTTTCTTCGCCGCAGCCTTCTTCTTCTTGGGTTCTTCCACATCATCGCCATTGCGTTTTCGTCTGACGGGAAGACCGCACTAGAATTTCGACCGGAAATCGAGCTATGATGCATTTGGCATTTCCTGGGACGGCTTCGCGCCCTTGGAATGCCGGGAGGAACGGGATATGGCCATAGCGCTTGTACTCGTTTTGGTAGTTGTGGGCTCAGTGTTGTTCCACTTCCTGAGCCCATGGTGGTGGACGCCGATTGCCTCTAATTGGGACTATATCGACAACACCATCATCATCACCTTCTGGATCACCGGCGTCGTCTTCGCCGCCGTCGTCCTATTCATGGCTTATTGCGTCTTCCGCTTCCGTCACCGGGAGGGCAACCAGGCTGCATACGAACCCGAGAACAAGCGGCTCGAATGGTGGCTGACGATCGTCACCGCAATCGGCGTCACCGCCATGCTGGTTCCCGGCCTGTTCGTCTGGAACCAGTTCGTCAGCGTCCCAAGCGACGCAACCGAGGTCGAAGTCGTCGGCCAGCAATGGCAGTGGAGTTTCCGCTTGCCCGGCAAGGACGGCAAGCTCGGCACGTCCGACACCCGCAACGTCAGCCCTGAAAATCCTCTCGGCGTAGACCCCAGTGACGCCAACGGCCAGGACGATGTCGTCGTCGAAGCCGCCGATCTGCATCTGCCGGTCGGCAAGCCGGTCAAGATGCTGCTCCGCTCGATCGATGTGCTGCACGATTTCTACGTGCCGGAATTCCGCGCCAAGATGGACATGATCCCGGGCTCGGTCACCTATTTCTGGTTCACCCCGACCAAGACCGGAACTTTTCAGGTCCTGTGTGCCGAGCTTTGTGGCCAGGGGCACCCGTTGATGAATGGCGTGGTGATGGTCGACACGCCGGAAGACTATCTGGCGTGGCTCGGCGAACAGCAGACTTTTGCGCAATTGTCGGCCCCCCAGCAGGTGGGCTCGGCAGAGTAGACGCCGGCAAAGACGGCGATTTGGGTTGAAATTGCGGCACGGCTCGAAACTGTCGAGCCTGGCCGAAAAGGACACGGAGGTGTTCCTATATGGTCGATGTCACACCTGCAGATGGGGTACCGCCGGCCGAAGTCGCGGAGATGGAACTCTACCATCCGCACAGCTGGTGGACGAAGTACGTCTTTTCGCAGGACGCCAAGGTCATCGCCATCCAGTATTCGGCGACGGCGACGGCAATCGGCATGGTGGCGCTGGTGCTGTCCTGGATGATGCGGCTGCAGCTCGGCTTCCCCGGCACCTTCGACTTCATCACCCCGGAAGCCTACTACCAGTTCATCACCATGCACGGCATGATCATGGTGATCTACCTGCTCACGGCACTGTTCCTGGGCGGATTCGGCAACTACCTGATCCCGCTGATGGTCGGCGCGCGCGACATGGTCTTTCCCTATGTCAACATGCTGAGCTACTGGATCTACCTGCTCGCCGTGCTGGTTTTGGTGTCGAGCTTCTTTGCGCCCGGCGGACCGACCGGCGCCGGCTGGACGCTTTATCCGCCGCAGGCGATCATGACCGGCACACCAGGCGGCCAGGACTGGGGCATCATCCTGATGCTCGTCTCACTGATCCTGTTCATCATCGGCTTCACCATGGGCGGCTTGAACTACGTCGTGACGGTGCTGCAGGCCCGCACACGCGGCATGACGCTGATGCGCCTGCCGCTGACCGTCTGGGGTATCTTCACCGCGACAGTCATGGCGCTGCTCGCCTTCCCGGCGCTGTTTGTCGCCTGCGTGATGATGTTGTTCGACCGTGCGCTCGGCACCAGCTTCTTCATGCCGGCCATCGTCGAGATGGGCGAACAACTGCAGCACGGCGGCGGCAGCCCGATCCTGTTCCAGCATCTGTTCTGGTTCTTCGGCCACCCCGAGGTCTACATAGTGGCGCTGCCGGCCTTCGGCATCGTGTCCGACCTGATCAGCACCCATGCGCGCAAGAACATCTTCGGCTACCGGATGATGGTCTGGGCCATCGTCGGCATCGGCGCGCTGAGCTTCGTGGTCTGGGCGCACCACATGTATGTCAGCGGTATGCATCCCTATTTCGGCTTCTTCTTCGCCACCACGACATTGATCATTGCCGTCCCGACCGCGATCAAGGTCTACAATTGGGTGCTGACATTGTGGCGCGGCGACATCCACCTCACCGTGCCGATGCTTTTTGCGCTGGCCTTCATCGTCACCTTCGTCAATGGCGGGCTGACCGGACTGTTTCTCGGCAACGTCGTCGTCGACGTTCCGCTATCGGACACGATGTTCGTCGTTGCCCATTTCCATATGGTCATGGGCGTTGCCCCGATCCTCGTGATCTTGGGGGCGATCTATCACTGGTACCCGAAGGTCACTGGCCGGATGCTGAACGAGGCCATGGGCCAGTTCCATTTCTGGGTCACCTTCCTCGGGGCCTATCTGATTTTCTTTCCCATGCACTACATCGGCCTGATGGGTGTGCCACGCCGCTACAACGAACTGACCGCCACGACGGTGATGACCGAGTCGGCCCACGATCTGAACGCGTTCATCAGCATCATGGCGTTCCTCGTCGGCTTCGCCCAAATCGTGTTCCTGTTCAATCTGATCTGGAGCATTCGCCACGGCCGCGAGGCCGGCGGCAATCCGTGGCGCGCCACGACGCTTGAATGGCAGACGTCCGAAACACCGCCCGCCCATGGCAATTTCGGCAAGGAACTGCCGATCGTCTATCGCTGGGCCTATGACTACAGCGTCCCGGGCGCCAAGGAGGACTTTATCCCGCAAAACATGCCGGGCTCCTTCGGATCCTCCAGGGAGCCGGCATGAGCGTCATTCTGGTCTTCCTCCTCGTCATCGTCGGCTTTGTCGGATGGTGGCTTTCCCATCAGCGGCTGATGGCCAAGCCATGGCTCGAGCAAGGTTTGATCGGGGATATTATAGGCCCGGAAGGATCGGCGCTGCCGACCGCCAAGATCGGGCTCGGCGTCTTCCTCGCCGTCGTCGGCTGCCTGTTTGCGCTTTTCACCAGCGCCTACTTCATGCGCATGGCGCTGTCGGACTGGCAGGCGCTGCCGCTGCCGCGCGTGCTCTGGTTCAACACCGGCGTGCTGGTCCTGAGCAGCATCGCGCTGCAATGCGCCTCGGTCGCTGCGCGCCGGGGCGAGATCGACGCGGTCAGGCTCGGCCTCGTCACGGCTGGGCTCACCGCTCTTGCCTTCCTGGTTGGACAGCTTGTGGCTTGGCGGGAACTGACCGCCGACGGCTACTTGCTGACCGCCAATCCGGCCAACAGTTTTTTCTACCTGATAACCGGGATGCATGGGCTGCACATACTGGGCGGGCTAGTGGGCCTGGGCAGAACAACTGCCGGCGCCTGGAACGGAGCACGGCCGGAGCGGCTTCGCCTCAGTGTCGAACTGTGCGCCATGTACTGGCATTTCCTGCTTTTCGTCTGGCTCGCCATTTTTGCACTTCTGGCCGGCTGGGCCGCGACTTTTATCGAAATTTGCCGACAGCTGCTGACCTAGGAGGGCCGGACGGATGGCAGACACGACCGTGACGCATACCGGCCAAGCACAGGCGCGGCCGGCTGGCTTGCAAGGCGTCGCCGCCGACTGGTCCTCGGATCAGCGCGCGTTCAAGAACGTGTCCTGGGGCAAGGCCATGATGTGGATCTTCCTGCTCAGCGACACCTTCGTCTTCGGCTGCTTCCTGCTCTCCTACATGACCGCGCGCATGTCCACCCGAGTGCCGTGGCCCAATCCGAGCGAAGTCTTTGCCCTTCATATCGGCGGCTCGAATATTCCACTGATCCTTATCGCCATCATGACCTTCGTGCTGATCTCGAGCAGCGGAACGATGGCCATGGCGGTGAATTTCGGCTACCGCCACGACCGCCGCAAAACGGCGATCCTGATGCTTTTGACCGCAGCACTCGGCGCGACTTTCGTCGGCATGCAGGCCTTCGAATGGACCAAGCTGATCTCCGAGGGGGTACGGCCCTGGGGCAATCCGTGGGGCGCGGCGCAGTTCGGGTCATCCTTCTTTATGATCACCGGCTTTCACGGCACCCATGTGACGTTCGGGGTGATCTTCCTGATCATCGTGGCGCGAAAGGTCTGGCGCGGAGATTACGAAACCGGCCGGCCCGGGTTCTTCACCAGCCGCAGGGGCAGCTACGAGCACGTCGAGATCATGGGACTCTACTGGCATTTCGTCGACTTGGTCTGGGTGTTCATTTTCGCATTCTTCTATCTTTGGTGAGAGGCAGACATGGCTTTGGTGAGAGGCAGATATGGCTGAAGCAACCGCAAACGGTCTGGGGCAACATACGCTGCACGGAACCCAAGCGCATGATGCGGCAGCAACCGGCATCGCCCCTGCGGAGGTTCATCAGGAGCACCCTATCAAGCTCTATCTGGTGGTCTGGGGATGGCTGTTCATCCTCAGCGCCTGCTCCTATCTGGTCGATTATGTCGGCCTCCAGGGCTATCTCAGATGGTCGCTGATCCTGATCTTCATGATGCTCAAGGCCGGGCTGATCGTCGCGGTCTTCATGCATATGGCCTGGGAACGGCTGGCGCTGACCTATGCGATCATATTGCCGCCGATCCTGGTGCTGGTGTTCGTGGCAATGATGGTCTTCGAATCGGAGTACACGCTTCTCACCCGGACGCTGTTTTTTGGGACCGAGCCCTGACGCGCAATCCGGGTTCGGGCAGCGTTTCCCGTCGGGGGCCGGAGGGGCTGTTCACGGCCCGCTCTGCCTTGCCTTGAAACGGTCGACAGCTGGCCCATTTTTGTCACCACCGGAAAACGACAGAAGGAGAACGATTTTCGTCGTTTCTCCGTCGCGAACTCCAGGAAGGGAGGCTCAAGATGACGATCGCAAACAGATTGAAGGACTTTATCGACGAGAAAGGAATTTCCTACGATACCGTCGAGCACCACCGCACGTCGACAAGCAGGCAGTCCGCCCTAGCGGCGCATGTGCCCGGCAGCATAATGGCCAAATCGGTGGTGGTTCACCACGACGGTGGCTATGCGCTGGCCGTGGTGCCCAGTACGCACAGGATCGAGCTCGGCACGTTGCAGGACGTGATGCACCAGCGTATCGGGCTCGCCTCCGAGGACGAGGTGGTTTCGCTCTTCGAGGATTGCGACACCGGCGCCATCCCGCCGATCGGCGCGGCCTACGATGTGCCGGTGATTGTCGATGAAAGCCTCGGCAATGCCGGCGATATCTATTTCGAGGGTGGCGACCACAGGACGCTCGTGCATGTCAGCGGCAAGGATTTCCGCAACCTGACCAGCGACGCACAACAAGCCCGCTTTAGCTATCCGGCTTACTAAACACTCTTGCCAACCTGCCGCAGCGGCCTCTCGCCGGTGCGGCAGGGCAGGATTTTTTCAGTCCGCCGGTCTGGTGGAGGCCGGCGATTCCACGACTTTCCGATAGACGTGCCAGGTGGCGTGACCGAGGATCGGCAGCACCACCGCCAGCCCGGCGAACACTGGCAGCGAGCCTATGATCAGGGCGACGGCGACAATCAGGCCCCAGACAGCCATGACGATCGGGTTCGCCAGGACCACCCGCACCGAGGTATGGATGGCTTCGTAGGCGCCGACGTCGCGGTCGAGCAACAACGGGAACGCGACGACCGTGGTGCACAACACGACCGCGGCGAAGACGAAGCCGATCGCGTGGCCAACGATAATCAGCGTCCAGCCGCGTCCGGTTGCGAATATTTCACTGATGAAGCTGGACAGTGATTCCGGCGGGGCCGAACCGAACACCTGCTGATAAAATATCTGCGCGGTCAACAACCAGGCGATGAAGATCGCAAGCAGCATGATCCCGACCGCCGCGATGGCCGGCAGCGCTGGAGAGTTCCTGACCTCGAAAGCGTGGCTCCATGAGGCGTCGAGCCCGGCCTCTCTCCGCCGGCTGATTTCATATAGGCCGAGCGCCGCGAATGGACCGATCAGCGCAAAACCAGATACCAGCGGAAACAACAGCGGCAACGCGTTGTTGCCCGACGTCCAGACAGCGAGCACGACGCCGACAAGCGGATAAATCAGGAAGAGGAAAACGATGTGCGACGGTTTGACCATGAAATCATCGACGCCACGCTTGAGCGCGTCGAAAAGGTCGGAAACGCCTATCTTTCGAATTCTGGTGTGCTCCAGCGTCTCGCTGGCGCCTGCAATCACGTGAAAACTTGCCATGACCATTCCTCCAGACCAGGTCCGGTAAAGGTCGCGATTTCACGGTGCTGTCGTTCAGCGTGACTGGCCACGCAAAACCGCGACCTGCACCATGATCAACATACGCTCTTGCATGGCATTTGTCGCCGCCCTTTGTCTGCGGGGACGGCTCCGTGATCCCGCTAGCTCTAACGGCCTTTCTTCGCTAGTCTCAAAGCTGGGTTGAAGGGTGAAGGTCATGGATGGAAAGACCGTTCTTATACTCGGCCTTGGCATAGTTATTCTGCTGGTGCTGGGATTCTGCGCAGTGCCAACGTGAGGGTTTGGGCAGGTTCGGGCGCACCTCGTTCAGCAATCGCCGATTTTCAACCCGGCAAACAATCCGAGAACATCAGGATTCAATGCAGCCACGAGGCAGGTCATGCCGTCAATTTCCGGCTGACATGACGACACGCATTGCAACGGTATCGGCAAGCAGCATGGCAAAGATCGCGAAAAGATAGAATATCGAATAGGCAAATAGCGCCTTTGCGCGTTTCATCTCCCACCCTTCAGCCCACCTTTTGTCGACCAGAAGCTTCCAGGCATGCCAGATGAAACCCGCGCCCAATGCGGCCGAAACAATCCCGTACAATCCGCTCGCGAATCCGAAAGCCCAAGGCAGCACGCCGATTGGTGCCAGGATCAGCGAATAGACGAAGATTTGCTTTCTGGTCGAAACCTGGCCGGCCACGTTCGGCATCATCGGAATGCCGGCCGCAGCATAGTCGCCGATCTTGAACAGCGCGAGCGCCCAGAAGTGCGGCGGCGTCCAGAGGAAAATGATCAGAAACAGGACGAGACTTTCAACCCCGACGGCGCCGGTGGCGGCCGCCCACCCGATGACCGGAGGAAGCGCACCCGCGGCGCCGCCTATGACGATGTTCTGCGGCGTCGAGCGTTTCAGCCACATCGTGTAGATGACGACGTAGAAGAAGATGGTGAAGGCCAGCAGCGATGCGGCGAGCCAGCCCACCAGCACGCCGAGCGTCATGATCGCAAGTACGGAAAGCACCAGGCCGAAGCCGAGCGCTTCGCCTGGCGTGACCCGGCCTGACGGGACCGGCCGCTTTGACGTGCGCGACATCAACGCGTCAATATCGGCATCGTACCACATGTTGAGTGCCCCGGCCGCGCCCGCTCCAACCGCAATTGCACCGATTGCAATCACGGCGATGACCGGATTCATCGCCCCGGGCGCCACCATCAGCCCGACGAAAGCGGTAAAAACAGCAAGCGCCATGACGCGTGGTTTCAGAAGCGCGAAGAAATCACTGACCGTCGCTTCAGAGATATGGATACCGGTATCCTTGAGGCCGCTTTCCCGAGCCGACATTTCAGGCGACTACCGATTGGCACACGCAATCGGGCCGACCCCTCGGCCGACGGAAGAACCGGGTTTCTTCCTGGTGGACGAACCGGGTTACTTCCTGGCGGAAGAACCGGGTTACTTCCTGGCGGAAGAACCGGGTCATTTGGAGAATTGCTTCAGATAGGCGATGACGTTGGCGAGATCCTCGTCCTTCTTGAGGCCGGGAAACGCCATCTTCCCACCTTTGATCATGGCCTTGGGATCGCGAAGATAATTCGTCAGCGTGGCGTCGTCCCATTTGACGCCGGATGCGCCCGCCTCGGTCATGGCTTTAGAATACTTGAACCCCGGATGCGTGCCGGCCGTCCGGCCGATGACGCCGCTCAGCGACGGACCGACCTTGTTCTGGTCCTTGTCAACGACGTGACAAACCTTGCATTTGGCGAAGACCTTCTCACCTGCGGCGGCATCCTGTGCCTGGGATTGGCTCGTGACAAAGGTCGCAATGGACACGACTGCGAAAAACGCGATTGCACGCATGGCATATCCTCCCGATCGCCAAATCTGCCTTGGACGATCAGCGCGTACCGACACGGCATGCGCCCCTTCACGACAGAGCGGAATATCCGCGTCTCCCGCATGAAATTGCGGCATCTACATACCACAGAATCCGGCCGGCAGATAGAAGAAGTCGACCCGCGGGATCGCCGCAGAGGCGACGAGGCAGGCCGATCGGCGTCGAGCGCAATCGGAACGCATACCGGGTAATGGCGTTAGACCAGCTACGGTTAAACATCTGGAAGATCAAAAGATCAGAGAAGTGTCTATGAACGACAGGAGCGACCTGGAGGTGCGCCACGGCACCCGCACGATCGACGGCGAGACCGTCTTTTACAGAGAAGCAGGTTCTGAAACCGCGCCGGTGTTGCTGCTTCCGCATGGCTATCCGTGCTCATCCTTCCAATATCGCCGGCTGATGCCGGCGCTCGCCGATCGGTGGCGGACGGTCGCGCCGGATTTCCACGGCTTTGGCTACAGTGGCGATCCGGCACGGTTCGGTTATGATTTTGATGCCTATGCAACGTTCCTGGAATGGTTCACCGACGCGCTGGAGCTCGGCAGCTACGCGCTATGGCTGCACGACTACGGCTCGCAGATCGGCCTGCGCCACGCCATAGCGCACCCATCGCGGATTAGGGCCCTGATCATCCAGAATGGCGACATCTACGCCGATGCTCTTGGCCCGAAGTATGAAACGATCCGGCGTTTCTGGCGTGACCCTTCGCCAGCGAACCGTGCGCCGCTCGAACAGGCGGTGAGCGAAGACGGCTTTCGCGCCGAGTTCGTAGGCGAAGTCGATGACGACGTCGCTCGACGTGTCCCGCCCGATCTGTGGAAATTGCATTGGCCGCTGATGGATACGCCTGTGCGCCGTGCGCTTTCAGTTGGACTGATGGAGAAGCTCAAGGCCAATCTCGACTGGTTCCCTCGCTACCAGGCATACCTGCGCGAGCAGCGGCCACCGGCAATGATCCTTTGGGGACCGAAGGACGAATACATGCCCGAGCCGGCAGCGCGCGCCTATCTGCGCGATCTCCCCGAGGCCGAACTGCATCTGCTGGATGACGCAGGGCACTGGCTGCTGGAGACACACTTCGAGGTCGCCCTGCCACTTGTACGACGGTTTCTGGGCAAGGTCCTGCGTTAATGCATATCGCGCAAAAGTGCGCAGCGGTTTTGCGATAACGACATGCATAAAAAAGAACCGCACAACACCGCAGCGGATTCCGCCATCGCTGCCCCATCCTCATGACAACCCATCGAGAGGAGCGCACTCCATGATCGACAACGCCACAATCGCCCGGATCTGGCGGGGAAGGACACGCCGTGATCTGGCGGACGCCTACGAGCCCTATCTACGCCGCGAAGGCATTCCGCCGCTTCAGGGGAAGGCACTTGGCGTGCAGTTGTTTCGCGAGGATCGTGAAGAAGAAACAGAGTTCGTGACGATCTCGTACTGGCCTGACGTCGAAGCCATGGCGAGCTTCACCGGCGGTGACCCGCACAAGATCCATCACCTGCCGCGCGACGAAGAGTTTCTCGTCGAGCTGCCCGAACGGGTCACCGTGATGCGGATCCTCGTCAATCAATTGCCGCGCGAATAGGGCGGCAGCGGCCTTGCGACGTCGGCGGCATCGAAAAAGGCCGCCTCGAGGGCGGCCTTTCACATCCAGCAGAATGCCGTGTTATTCGGCGTCCTTGGCAGCTTTCTTCTTCGGCGCGGGCTTCTTCTTGGGCTCTTCCGCATCGTCGGCCTTGTTGGCGTCGGCCTTCTTCGCTGCGGCTTTCTTGGCCGGCTTCGCCTTGGCCGTCTCGCTGTCCTCGTCGTCGGCCATCAGTTCTTCCTTGCTGACCTTGACGTCGGTGACCGAAATCTGGCTGAGCAGATGGTCGACCACCTTCTCCTCGAACAGCGGCGCGCGCAACG
This sequence comes from Mesorhizobium sp. WSM4847, assembly GCF_055811335.1. Taxonomy (NCBI): domain Bacteria; kingdom Pseudomonadati; phylum Pseudomonadota; class Alphaproteobacteria; order Hyphomicrobiales; family Phyllobacteriaceae; genus Mesorhizobium; species Mesorhizobium sp. WSM4847. Next base: position 285,297 of record NZ_JBVVPY010000005.1, read on the forward strand.
TGTTCAGCGCTTCGGGATTGCTGCGGTAGAATTCGAAGGCTTCCTGCTGCTGGTTGGCCGGATAGCGGCGCACCTGCTCGAGCAAGCCGCGCTGCAATTCCTCGTCCGACACGGTGACGCCGGCCTTCTCGCCGATTTCGGCGAGAACCAGGCCGAGACGCACACGGCGCTCGGCAAGCCGCATATATTCGGCGCGCGCCTCTTCTTCCGTCGTCTCCTCGTCGGCGAAGGTGCGGCCGGCGGCTTCCAGATCGCGGTTGACCTGGTTCCAGATGTTGTTGAACTCGGCCTCGACAAGCTTCGACGGCGCCTCGAACGAGTAGGCGGCATCGAGCTGGTCGAGCAGCTGGCGCTTGATCTTCTGGCGCGTCATCGAGCCGAACTGGTTCTCGATCTGACCGCGCACCACCTCACGCAGGCGCTCCAGCGACTCCAGGCCGAGATTCTTGGCCATTTCGTCGTTGATCTCCAACGCACCGGGCTGGGACACTTCCTTGACGGTGACGTCGAAGGTGGCTTCCTTGCCGGCAAGATGCGCCGCCTGGTAGTTTTCCGGGAATGTGACCGTGACCTGCCTCTCGTCGCCGGCCTTGCTGCCGATGAGCTGATCCTCGAAGCCGGGAATGAATTCCTTGGAGCCGAGCACCAGCGGCTGGTCCGTGCCGGCGCCGCCGCTGAAGGCTTCGCCATCGATCTTGCCGACATAGTCGATCGTCACGCGGTCGCCCTCGGCGGCCTTGCCGGTCTTGGGTTCGTAGGTGCGCGCCGATTCGGCGACACGCTTGACCTGCTCGTCGATTTCCGAATCCGGCACGTCGAACACCTGGCGCGTCACCTTGATGTCGGAGAAATCCTTGATCTCGATCGGCGGAATGATCTCGTAGTTCAGGCGGAACTCGAAGTCGGCGCCGCCGGCCAGGATCTTCTCGGCCTCCTTCTCGTCCTCGGTCATGATCACTTCGGGCTGCATGGCAGCCTTTTCGCCACGGCCGGTAATGATCGAACGGGTCGAATCGTTGAGGATCTCGTTGACCACTTCGGCCATGAACGACTTGCCATAGACCTTGCGCAGGTGCTGCACCGGCACCTTGCCGGGGCGAAAGCCGTTGATGCGGACCTTGCTCCTGGCATCTGAAAGCCGCGCCATCAGCTTGGCTTCCATGTCACCGGCCGGCACGGTGATCTTGATCTCGCGCTTGAGACCGGAGTTGAGCGTTTCGGTGACCTGCATCATAGAACCTTCGTTTCCGCAGCCAAACGGCTCTTGCCGTTTACAGCCTGCCGGTATGATCTTGCCGGGAATGGCTTTTGGTGCGGGACTTGGCGATCTGTCCACTCAACGCGGCTCAAAATCGTCCAGAAACACGCTCCAAAATGTGAATAAGTCTTTGTTTTTCCGACTTCTTATCACATTCTGCAGAAGTGGATCGTCGCATCCCGTCACATTCGACACGCCTTTTGTCACAGGCGCGGCCGATTTTCAACCATCTTCGCGTCTACAGCGCCGCGCGTTATCTTGGACGCGCACAGGAAGCTGGAGCACCTTGATTTTGGCGCATGATCCCCAAAAATACGATTTTTCGTTTTTCGGGATCATGCGCCGGCGAACGGCCGCTATTTTGACCGCGACATTGACAGAATGATGGCTCCTGCGGGGCACGCGGATGCGGCGGAATTGCTGGCCGCGCTGGATTTAGGTTCCACTCCGACTTGGCTCCCGCTGGTGTAGCTACCCGAAGTCGGCAGCCGCTCAGCGCAGCGGTCCTGACGCAGAGAAGCCCGCCACCTTGCGAGTGGCGGGCCGGCCGCGAGGCCAGGAGAGTGTTGTCAAAGCCTGTACGGCCGATGCGACACTCCCGTTTTGCGCAACAGTCTTCTCAGCGGCGTGCGATCAGCAAGCAAGCTCACGCAGGTCGCGATCGTAGGTGCCGCCGCTCCCGAGCACATCGACGCAGCGCTTCTTCATCCGTATCAACTGGCTGCTGGACATCTGCGCGACCAGGCTCACGCCAGGAGTCCCGGGTGTTCCAGGAGTCGCGGGTGTGCCAGCAAGGGCCCCGTCGCCGAGGCCTACACCGACGCCGACCCCTGTCGTCCCACCAACATTGGCACCCACACCCGCTGCAACGAGGCCGGTGCCGCCTACATTTGCGCCTGCGCCAGCAGTGATACCACTGGTGCCACCGGCATTGGCGCCCAGGCCGGCCGTGACGCCACGGGTGCCGCCGAGATTGGCACCCAGGCCAGCCGTGACGCCACGAGTGCCGCCGACATCGGCTCCGGCACCAGCGCTAACGCCCCTGCTGCCGCCGATCGATGCACCGGCGCCGGCATTCACCCCGCTTCGGCCGCCGATCGAAGCGCCGACACCCGCGATAATGCGTTTCTTGCCGCCTATCGATGCGCCGGCTCCCGTATTTACCCCGCGGCTACCGCCGATCGAAGCGCCGACTCCCGCATTGACGCCGCCACTGCCGCCGATCGAGGCGCCGGCCCCCGCATTGATGCCGCCACTGCCGCCGATCGAGGCGCCGGCCCCCGCATTGATGCCGCCACTGCCGCCGATCGAGGCGCCGAGACCGGCGTTTACGCCGCCTCGGCCGCCAACCGATGCGCCGGCGCCGACGCTAATGCCGCCTGCGCTGGCGGGAAAAGAAAGAGATAAAACAAGTGCACTACAGGCCAAAGCTGCGGCGAAGCTGTTAACGACGTTTGCCATGACACTCTCCTTTGGTAATTACCCCACAATAGCAGTTTCAAATTTGCTACTTTAGCAATAACGAACCCAGAGAGTGTTTGAATCGCTAACACGAAACAATGTTTGCGGTCGTGACTTACGTGTAGAAAAAATATTCCGAATCAATTTGAAAGAATTTGAAGACATCCTGGCAGGAAGACCCGGCCGCCGACGAGTTCGTTCGCGCCGCCGTCGCCTACTTTGGACAGAAAGTCCGCGCCGTGGCCGCCGACGGCACCGCGAGGCCCAAAAACCTCGAAAATCTAAGTATTGAACTTGTGACACGGGTTGTGACATAGACATGTCACGGTGACACGAAGCCAGCGGGTATGGCGGAATTGGTAGACGCACCAGATTTAGGTTCTGGCGTGAGAACGTGGGGGTTCGAGTCCCTCTACCCGCACCACTGCTCCGCTCGAACAGTGGACTAAGATTCCAGTACCGGAAGGCGTTGGGGTCGAGTCCACCTGCGAGCCAATCACCGCCGGCATCGCCCTCGCGGCATCGAGGCAGCGGCGGTCACGAAAATCGTCATGTTTGATGCTGTCCGAGCCGGCCACGCTTTGCCAATTCTAATCCGGGCCAATTCTAATAAAGCGGTTCCTCGAACAGCGTCTTGTCGCCGTCCATCAGCGCCTTGATCTGCGCGGTACCGTTGGCCGCGATTGCAACACGGATGCCGAACGGCCGCAACCGCATGTCGTTCTGGATCGCCATCCCCTCGCCTTCCGGCAGATAGAAGCGCTCAATGCCGTAATCCGGCGCGATCGTCGTGGCTACGCTGAGATCCCAGCCTTCTGACACATGCCCGACGATATCGACTGCATCGGATGCTGCCGGCGCCGGCGCTTGCCCGAACCAGGCCGTGGTTGCGCCCCAATAGCCGTCGGCGCCCTGTCTCAGCCTGACCACGATCGGCGTATCGTTGCTCGTCAGCTTGCCGGTCGGAATGTTGGCGATCAGCTTCACCGGCAGGCGCGAAATATCATAGCTAAGTATAATGTAGTCGCCGCGCAGGAGATCGCGCGGATCGATCGGTTCGACCCTCAGCAGCACCTGCTTGCCGGCGCGCAGGATCGCCGCCCGGCCGGCGATGATCCAGCTCAGGAAGCCGATCTGGACGAGTGCCAGCACCAGCGCTGAAATGATCAGTTTTTTGCCGGTCATCATGCCGCTGCTCCTTCTACGCTCGGGAGCCTCATGCGCTTCTCCACGCGGAGGATGACAAGGGCAAGCAGGCCAAGAAGCACAGCAGCTGCAAGGAAGAAGCCTGCCGTGTCGAGCATCGACTGCAGCATCACCACATAGATGATGGCGAGTTCGAAGGCGAAGCCGGCATAGGCAACCCAGCGCAAGCCCCTGCTCTCGCGGCCGCCGAGCACGATTGCCGCGACAATGCCGGCAAGCGAAATGGCCGAGGCAATGCCGAAGCCGCTGTTATTGCTGTCACCGGCCAGTTCGAACTGGATCATCGCCAGGCCGGTGAGAAACCCGATCAGCGCGTGTAACGGCAACCTGCCACCGAGTTGCAAGACCCCGTCGACGGGCTCGGCTGCGAAGATCGCAGCCGCGAAAAGCAGCGCCGACACGACAATGAGCGGGACGGCGACCTGCAGCGTTTCGTATTCCGTAAACAACAGCACGAGATAAAAGATGACCGACAGGATGATCAGATGCCGCGCCGCCTGGCTGCGGGTCCAGAACGAAATGGCGAACAACACGATCGCCATGACGACGAAGAGGTGCGGAAATTCCGTGCGCCTGAAATAGTCGAACCCTCTCAGGAACAGCCATGCGTCGGCAATGCCGACAGAAGCGACGGTCAGCGGGTTCGAGCGCAGCGCAACTGCCGCCAGGGCGGTGCCCGCGCCCCAGGTGATCAAGGCCGACGCTTCGTCGCCTGACAAATGATACATCTGGCCGATCAGCGCGATCGATCCGCCGAATGCCGCCGCGGCGACGATCCAGAGTGCCTCGCCGATTGCAGCATGGTCGCGTGTCTTCAGAACGGCGCCGCCGACATAGCCGGCGAAGATGATGGCGAAGAGCGCTGCCACCCGCGCCAGTCGCGGGATGGCTTCCCAGTTGGCGGCGACGAAAATCAGCACGGCCGCACCAAAAAGCAGCGCCGCCATCATCGCCAGGATCGAGCCGAAGCTCAGTGATTTGCGCTCATTGGCCTCGACGTCGCGCGTCAGCGCGTCGGCCGTCGAGGCGTCGATCAGGCCAGCCTGCAGCCATCGTGTGATATCGGCCCTGACCCGCGACGAATAGCTCGCCATGCCTTTCTCCCCCAGCTTGGTCGTTTCTTCAGCCGACCCGGACAAACCGTTGACGCTACGGCATTTTCCGATTCGGGCCTATCTCTGTCGAACACGAGAATTGCCGGTGATTGTGCATTGCACAATTTGCATTGCTGCTATGCACCAATAGCGCTTTTAAATCGATATGACCCGACCTATCTTCATGGCGTACACAAAGACGGAATGATCCGGAAGAAAGACGAAACGAGAATACCATGAACCTGATCCGCAACTACCGCAACTGGCGCCGCTACCGGGACACCGTTTCCGAGCTGAGCCGCCTGAGCAACCGTGAACTGACCGACCTCGGCATCAGCCGCAGCGACATCCACTACGTCGCCCGCAAGGCGGTCTAATCCTCTTCGGACCGCAAATGGTCCGAACCAGTTTGACTTGAAAAGAGAACGACAATGAACCTGATCCGCAACTATCGTAACTGGCGCGTTTATCGCTCGACGGTTACCGAGCTGGGTCGCCTTTCGAACCGCCAGCTGCATGATCTCGGCATCGTCCGCGAAGAGATCAAGAGCATCGCCCGCAAGGCGATCTAGTCAGAATTTCGCCAGAGTCGACCTCCTCCCCGACCCTGACGGATACGGTCAGCCTTCACCTCCTCCCGAGGGTTGACCACAAAAACGGCGCCCGCCGCACCTCCTCCCGCGGCGGGCGCTGTTTCCCCAAGGCGAATCGATTTCGTCCAAAAGGGTTTCGCCCCCTTTCATCAGGCGAAAGGAATTTCGTCAAAGCCGACCTCCTCCCCGGCGATGGCGAATACGGTCGATCTTCACCTCCTCCCGAGGATCGACCAGCAAAACGACACCCGCCGGATCCTCCCCCGGCGGGTGTTGTTGTTTTTCAGGGTCGACGCACACTCTGAGAATCGTTCTGGGAATTCGTCCTGGCGGGCAAGTCCCTGTCGTCAGTCGAGCGCACCGCTTTCCAGCACGCCCCTCTTCTTCCACTGGCTGAGCGGAAAAATGTCCGGTGCGCCGCCCATCGGCGCATACCAGGAATCCACCACCCACTCGGTGCCTCTGCGGTCGCTGATCACCGCCGTCCAATGGGGATAGCGCCCGTCGACAAACAAGCCTCGCGAGGCCTTGTCCTCGACCTTGTGGAACCTGAGCAATTTTCGCTCGGCAAGATAGACCAGCAGCGCATGGGTATTGGTCGATTCGTCGACACAATCCATCTGGCCCCTGATGCGCGATGCGCCGAATTCCGACTGCGGCAGATCGCGAATGCCGGTGGCCCGGAAAATGCGCTGCTCGAAATAGCGAACAGCCTTCGAAATAGCCGCACGCTCGGCTTGGGGCGAACCGGCGCCGGCACGCAGGATAGAGCGGAAACGCGCGCCGTCACCGGGGCCAAGCGCCAGCATCGTGCGATAGTTGCAGCTGTAGCCGTGGCAGATGGGGATCCGCTTGGAAGCCGTCACAGCCAGTTCGCCGGCGGCCGCTGATCCGCCCACGGCGATCACGACTGTCAGAAATGTCGCTCTGGCAAAGATCCCAAGCATCCCGTCCATTCTCCGACAGTAGACGATTGCCGCGCTTGGCGGCAACAACGCGGCCGGCTCGTGTAATTGCAATCGCAGCTACAAAGGATTATTTCGGCGCTCATGAACAAGAATCCCATTCACGTCATCGGCGGTGGACTGGCCGGTTCTGAAGCCGCCTGGCAGGCGGCCGAAGCCGGCGTTCCCGTCGTGCTGCATGAAATGCGTCCCATCCGCGGCACCGATGCGCACAAGACGGATGGATTGGCCGAACTCGTCTGTTCCAATTCCTTCCGCTCCGACGATGCGCAGACCAACGCCGTCGGCCTGCTGCACGCCGAAATGCGGCTGGCCGGTTCGCTGATCATGAGCGCCGGCGACGCGCACCAGGTGCCGGCCGGCGGAGCGCTGGCTGTCGACCGCGACGGGTTTTCCGGAGCGGTGACAAGAAAGCTCGAAGCGCACCCGCTCATCACCATCCAGCGCGAGGAAGTGCTCGGCCTGCCGCCGGCGGATTGGGACCAGGCGATCATCGCCACCGGCCCGCTGACCGCACCTGGGCTCGCCCAATCGATCGCGGAAGTGACAGGCGCCGATGCGCTCGCCTTCTTCGACGCCATCGCGCCGATCGTCCATTTCGACACGATCGACATGGACATCTGCTGGTTCCAGTCGCGCTACGACAAGGTCGGACCTGGCGGCACCGGCAAGGATTACATCAACTGTCCGATGGACAAGGAGCAATATCTTGCCTTCGTGCAGGCGCTTGTCGACGGCCAAAAGACCGAATTCAAGCAATGGGAAGGCACGCCCTATTTCGACGGCTGCCTGCCGATCGAGATCATGGCCGAGCGCGGCGTCGAGACGCTGCGCCATGGGCCGATGAAGCCGATGGGGCTGACCAATGCGCACAATCCGTCGGTAAAGGCCTATGCCGTCGTGCAGCTTCGCCAGGACAATGCGCTGGGCACGCTCTACAACATGGTCGGTTTCCAGACCAAGCTGAAGCACGCCGAGCAGGTTCGCGTGTTCCGCACCATCCCGGGCCTCGAAAACGCCGAGTTTGCCCGCCTCGGCGGCCTGCACCGCAACACCTATATCAATTCGCCGACGTTGCTTGACCAATCGCTGCAGTTGAAATCACGGCCCGGCCTGCGCTTCGCCGGCCAGATCACCGGCTGCGAGGGCTATGTCGAAAGTGCCGCCATCGGCCTGCTTGCCGGGCGCTTTGCCGCCGCCGAGCGGTTGGGGCACGCGCCGGCGCTGCCGCCGATGACCACAGCCTTTGGCGCGCTGCTCAACCATATTACCGGCGGTCACATCGTTTCCGACGACGAGCCGGGAAAGCGCTCATTTCAGCCGATGAACATCAATTTCGGCTTGTTCCCTCCGGTGGAAGCGCCGAAAGCCGAGGGAAAACGCCTGCGCGGCAAGGACAAGACCGTCGCTAAGCGGCGTGCGGTGACATCGCGCGCGCTGGCCGCCTGCCGCGAATGGCTGGGGCTGCCTTCCCAGGCGGAAGCGGCGGAGTAGCCCGCCTGTCTGTTCTTGTCGATCGGTCGACAGGAGAGTAGGATACTATCCTACCATCATAGGGGGCAATTCCATGGAACCCGCCGAGAAACTGTCCATCACCGTCACACCCGCCATGGCGCGCATGATCCGCGAAAAAGTCGAGGATGGCACCTTTGGATCGGCGAGCGAGGTCATCCGTGCAGCCCTTCGCGCCTTCCAGCGCGAGGAGGAAGAGCATGCCGAGCGCATGGCCTCGATCAGGGCGCGCGTGAAGGCATCGATCGAGGATACAAGGCCGGGCTATTCAGGAGAAGAGGTTCGCGCTCACCTTCGGGGATTCGTCGCCCGACTTTCGAGCCGTTCTGATGATTCAGCGGCTTGAAGTCGAGTATCGAGAAACCGCCAGGAATGATCTGGCCGACATTTTCAGGAACATCGTAGAGGCTGGCGGAAGTCCGGAAGTTGCGCTGAAATTCGTCTTGCGTATCGAAGACCGCTGCCAGAGCATCGGCAATGCGCCTCGGGGTGGCCGGTCGCGCGATGACATTGCGCCGGGATTGCGAACGGTGCCGTTCGAGCACTCTGCCATCATCGCTTGCGTTGTCGATGACGATGTCGTCCGCATCGTCAACATCTTCTATGGCGGTCGCGACTATGAGGCGCTGATGCGCGATGGCGGATCGAGCGACCCATCGTGACAGACGTCTACGGCTGCCGTGATAGTTCCGGCTTTCCGGATTCCTTCATGCTTGGCAGCCGTCAGGCGTCCGGCCAGCCTCGCGTTGCGCGGCGCAACAGCAGAAAATGCCGGCGCCAGGCCGAGAGCCGCGTCACGCCGTTCAGAGGTGACTGACGAGAACTTTCCATCTTGCCGAGATAGGCGCGCGACAAGGCCAGCGGCAAAAATGCTGGTCGCAGCGAATCCGGCAACGACGATGCGCCCTGCTCGAAAGCTGCAAGATGTTCTTGCGCCAGCGCGATCATTGCGGCGACGGCGCGTTGTGCTCCTGGCCCGTCATCGCCCGCAACGAACTCTTCGGACGACGATCCTGCCGCGGCCAGAATGTCGGCCGGGACAAAGCATTGCCCACGCTTGCGATGCAATGGCAGCAGCAGCAAAAGGCCGGTCATCGCTTGTGCGCAACCTGCCCTGCCCGCAAGTTCGGCAAACTGCGGTGCTGCGACGGGATCGAGCACCATCGCTGCAAGCTGGATGAGCGCCGCTGCTGTCTCGCCGCAATAGCCTTCCAGATCGGTGCGCGACGGCATGGGGTCGTCATAGAGATCGAAAATACGGGCTTCGAGCATGTTCTCGAAGGCGGGCTTCGGCAGGTGATGGGCGGAAATCGTCGCCTTCAACGCGTCGGCGACGGGATGACCTGTGCCTACCCCGGCGTCCTCGGCGGCGATGACATCGCGCCACCATTGCAGTCGCACCTCGCCGGGCAGTGCCTCGCGGATACGGTCGCGAATGCCTGATATCTCGGCATTGAAGGCATAGAGCGAAAACAGCGCGTCACGCTTGTCCTCGGGCGCATAGAGCGCGCAAACATAGCGATCATGGTCGGCGGCGCGCACCGTTTCCATGACGATTTTGGCGTTTTTGCTCACGTCACTCGACGGCAATCAGCGCGGCGGCCACCGCACGGTTTTCCGCCAGGAGAACATTGTAGGTCCGCACCGCAGCACCAGTCGACATCGGATCGGCCGCAATGCCCTCCGCCTTCAGCGCAGCACGCAGCGCCGCCGGCAACGGCCTGAGGTCCTTGCCGGCGCCGACCAGCAGGATCTCGACCTGGTCAGCCTCGTTGAGCAGCTTGACGAAATCCGCCGCCGTCAGTGCCAGGGGATCAGCCGGCTCCCAGCCATAGATGCCCGACGGCAGGCACAGGAGCGAGCCGCGATGCGACATGTCGGCGAAACGAAACCCGCCATTGCCATAGGCCTCGATCGGCGCACGGCCGGGGAAATGCGCTTCACGGATGACAATGCCTTTGGTCATCCCGTTGGCCGCCCGTCAGGTTGCTATGGCTTTGCCGCCGCTCACCGGCTTCTCCACATCGGCCGTCGCGGTTTCCGGCCGCAGCTTGAACAGGATGAGCAATGGCGCGGCGATGAAAATCGACGAATAGGTTCCGAAGACGACGCCGAACAGCATCGCCAGCGTGAACGAGCGGATCACCTCGCCGCCGAACAGCACCAGCGCCAGCAGCGCGAGCATCGTCGTCACCGAGGTCAGCGTCGTTCGCGACAGCGTCTCGTTGATGGCGTTGTTCAACAATTGCGGCAGCGGCATCCTCTTGTATTTTCGCAAGTCTTCGCGAACACGGTCATAGACGACGATCGTGTCATTGAGCGAATAGCCGATGATAGTGAGTATCGCCGCAAGCGACGATTGGTTGAATTCGAGACCGGTGATGACGAAGAAGCCGATGGTCATGACCACATCGTGGACCGTGGCGATGATGGCGCCGACCGCGAACTGCCATTCGAAGCGGAACCAGACATAGACCAGGATTCCGAGCAGCGCGATCAGCATGGCGATGGTGCCTTGCTTGGCGAGCTCGCCGGAAACCGTCGGTCCCACCACCTCGACGCGGCGGAAATCGTAATGGTCCTGCAACTCTCCACGCACCTTGTCGATGACGGTCTGTTCGGCGTTCTCGCCGCCCTCCTGCGTGCCGACGCGAATCAAGACGTCGTTCGGGTCGCCGAACTGCTGCACCTGCACTTCGCCGATATTGAGTTCAGAAAGCCTGCCGCGGATGTCGGCAATATCGGCGGTGCCATCCTTGGCCTGGACCTCGATCAGCGAACCGCCCTTGAAGTCGATGCCGTAATTGATGTCGACGGTCATGAACAGCACGACCGCCAGGATTGACAGCACGCTGGACAGCGCGAATGTCCAGCGGCGGATGCCCATGAACGGAATTCGCGTGCCCGGCGGAACGAAGGTAACCGGCGCGCGCGGCAACTCCTTCGGGCGGGCGCGGCGAAGCCAGATCGACACCAGCAGGCGGGTGAAGGTGAAGGCGGTGAAGACGGTGGTCAGAATGCCGATGGCGAAGGTTACGGCAAAGCCCTTCACCGGGCCGGTCCCGAGCCAGAACAGCACCACGGTCGCGATCAGCGAGGTGACGTTCGAATCGACGATGGTCGCCAGCGCTTTGGAAAAACCCGTGTCGATCGCCTGGATTACCGAGCGGCCGTTTCGCCGCTCCTCGCGGATGCGCTCGTAGATGAGAACGTTTGAATCGACCGCCATGCCGATGGTCAGCACGATGCCGGCGATGCCGGGCAATGTCAGTGTCGCGCCAAGCAACGACAACAACCCGATGATCATCGCGACATGCACCGCCAGCGCGATGTTGGCAATGAAGCCGAGAAAGCCATAGGCCACGAACATGAACACGACGACGAGGATGGAGCCGATCACGCCGGCGACCTTGCCGGCGTGAATTGAATCCTCGCCGAGCCCAGGGCCTACCGTGCGCTCTTCGATCACCGTCAGCGTCGCCGGCAGCGCGCCGGCACGCAACAGCACGGCAAGGTCGTTGGCGCTCTCGGCGGTGAAATTGCCTGAGATCTGGCCGCTGCCGCCAAGGATCGGTTCGCGGATCTGCGGCGCCGAAATCACCTGATTGTCGAGGATGATGGCAAACAGCTTGCCGACATTCTGCGAGGTGGTCTGGCCGAAACGCGCCGCCCCCTTGGAATCGAACGTGAACGAAACCACCGGCTCATTGGTCTGGGAATTGTACGTCGCCTGCGCATCGACGAGATTTTCGCCAGAAACGATGACGCGGTTCTCGATCAGATAGGGAACCGGCGGATCATCCTGCGAATACAACACCGAGGATCCGGCCGGCGGACGACCGTTGAGCGCGTCCTGCACCGGCATCGACTGGTCGACCATCTGGAAGGTCAGCTTGGCGGTCTGGCCTAGAATGTCCTTTAGCCGTTGCGGATCCTGCAGGCCCGGCACCTGGACCAGAATGCGGTCGTCGCCTTGGCGTTGCACGATCGGCTCGGTGGTGCCGAGTTCGTTGACGCGGCGCTCGACGACTTCGAGCGACTGCGCCAGCGCTGTCGATGTGCGATATTTGATGCCGGCATCGGTGAAGGCAAATTTGAGCAGACCGGGCTCGGAATCATCCAGCGACATTTCTTGGACGGAGCCGCCGCTGAACAGGCCGGCGGCCACCGGGTCGGTCAATGTCTTCAGCGCCGTCTTGGCGGCTTCGACCTGACCGGGATCGGTGATGCGGACCTGCACGGCCCGGCCTGATCCGGCAAGGCCGGTATAGCCGATCTTGGCATCGCGCAGCCGCGTCCTGATTTCGTCGCGCGTCGTCTCCAGCCGATCCTTGATCAGATCGTTCGGATCCATCCTGAGCAGGATATGCGAGCCGCCCTGCAGATCGAGGCCGAGCGTCATCTGGCGCTTCGGAACCCAGTCGGGAAGCTTGGCGAGCGTGCTTGCCGAAAAAAGATTGGGCGCAGCCAGGATCACTGTGGCGGCCACGGCCAGCCAGATCAGGATCATCTTGAAGCGCGAGAAATAGAGCATATGGCGTCGTCCGTCACGGCATTCGGGCGGATCGTTCCGCCTGGAATTGGGTTATTTCTAGGCGCTCTGGTTCGCCACTGGCTCGCCGTGGTCCGCACAAAGGTTGATGTCGAGCACAAGGCAGTTCACTTTGATGCTGCCATCGGGCTTTCTTCAACTATTGTCAATCTTGCCGGCATGGGACCAGTGCGCAATGGCATCACGAGATCGTTGGCGCCCCGTGATACCGGCGGCCAGCCAGATCAGGTTCGTCCTGAAGCGCGAAAATACAGCAAACGGCGTTTGTCGGTCTGGGTGTATCCGCAGATCGTTCGCCGACAATCGGTTTATTTCTTGGCGTTCTGGTTCGCCACTGGCTCGCCCTTGACGCGCACATCGGCAATCGTCGAGCGCAACGCCGTTACCTTGGTGCCACCGCCGAGATCGATCTCGAGCTCGTTGTCGTCGATGACCTTGGTCACCTTGCCGACGAAACCGCCGCCAGTGACGACCGTATCGCCGCGGCGCACCGCCGCCAGCATCTCGCCGCGCTTCTTCAACTGCGTGCGCTGAGGCCGGATGATCAGAAAATACATGATCACGAAAATCAGGACAAACGGCAAAATGCTGATGAACATATCCGGGGAGGTGCCGACGCCTTGGGCATATGCCGGTGTCACGAACATCGAAGTACTCCTGAATTTTGAAAAACAGCCGCCAAACGGGTAATTTGGCGGCCCCGTGAAATTTGGCCGGAATATAGTCGGTAAAGTTGCCAATGCAACTGCGGCCGAGCATTTCAGCTGCTTTTCCGGCTGGTTGAGCCGTGTTAGAGCATGGTCCCGAAAGACGGAGCGCGGTTCTCGAAAAAGATCGTGGCCTAACAAAAGGTTGGAGCCGGTTGCGAAGCCGCCGGAATCGACAGGTTCCGTTGCTTCCTGAATGCAAAAACAAAAGACAAGAATGACCGACAGCACCGTCGAAGCCCTGAACAAGAAACTCGACCGCCTGATCGAGGCGGTCGCCCGCCTCGCCCCGCCGCCGGTGCCGGAAACCGATCTCGGCGCGGCCGACTGCTTCGTCTGGCAGGCTGATCCCGGCTATCTGGAGCCGGTGCGCAAGGTCAACCGCGTCGACATCGGTCTGATCCGCGGCGTCGACCGCGTCCGCGACATACTGGTCGACAACACCGAGCGTTTCGCGTCCGGTTACGCAGCCAACAACGTGCTGTTGTGGGGCGCACGCGGCATGGGAAAATCCTCGCTGGTCAAGGCCGTGCATGCGGCGGTCAACGCATCGGCAAAGCTGGACCTGCCACTCAAGCTCATCGAGATCCACCGCGAGGACATCGACACGCTGCCGAAGCTGATGGCGCTGCTGAAGGCAGCGCCTTACCGTTTTATCCTGTTTTGCGACGACCTCTCATTCGACCACGACGACACGTCCTACAAGTCGCTGAAGGCGGCGCTCGAAGGCGGAGTCGAGGGCCGCCCGGCCAATGTGATCTTCTACGCCACGTCGAACCGGCGCCACCTTTTGCCGCGCGACATGATCGACAATGAGCGCTCGACCGCCATCAACCCGTCGGAAGCGGTCGAGGAAAAAGTCTCGCTCTCCGACCGTTTCGGCCTCTGGCTCGGCTTCCACAAATGCTCGCAGGACGAGTATCTCGACATGATCGACGGATATGTCCGCCATCACGGACTTGCCATCGATCCCGAGACGCTGCGCGCCGAGGCGCTGGAATGGGCGACGACGCGCGGCAGCCGTTCGGGCCGCGTCGCCTGGCAGTACACCCAGGATCTGGCAGGCCGGCTCGGCAAGTCGCTCCAGGATTAGACCATGATCCGAACCGAAGGTCAGCGTAGCAAAAAGTGGAGCCCGGTTTTCGGGCAAGATCATGGTCCGGAAAAGCCCCTGAAAAAGCCCGCCCCTTGCGGAGCGGGCTGAGCCGGCGGGCCGGACTGGAGGTCAGGCGGCCCGCAATCGCTTTTCTTGTTCTATTCAAGATAGGTCGAAGGATCGACTTTCTTTATTCAAGATAGGTCGAAGGATCGACCGGCGCCGAATTCTTGCGCACTTCGAAATGCAGTTTCGGCGAGTCGGTGGTGCCGCTCATGCCGGACTGCGCGATTTCCTGGCCGCGCTTGACCTTCTGGCCGCGCTGGACCTCTATCGAACGGGCGTGACCATAGACTGTGACCAAACCGTTCTCGTGCCGCACCAGCACCGTATTGCCGAATTCCTTGAGGCCATCGCCGGCATAGATGACGACGCCGTTCTCGGCCGCCTTGACTGGCGTTCCTTCCGGCACGGCAATGTCGACACCGTCCTTGCCGCCGCCGAAACTGGAGATCACGCGGCCGCGCACCGGCCAGCGCATCTTGCCGATACCGGTGGCGTTCGGCGCGACCGCGTCGTCGTCCTCGGCCTGCTGGATGACCTTTTCCTTCTTCGGCGGCGTGTAGGCGGCGAGCGTTTCCGACGGCGTCGTCTTCGCCGCAGGCGGGGTGGTGGCAGTTGTTACCGGATCGACCTTTGCCGGCTTGGCGTTGGCAACTGTCGCGGTTCCGCCGGCCGGCACCTTCAATGTCTGGCCGATCTTGAGCAGACCGTCCTGCATGCCGTTCGCCTGCTTCAACGCAACCACGCCGACGCCGGTCTTCCTGGCGATGGCCGACAGCGTATCACCCTGCTGGACGGTGTAGGAGCCACCGGCACCAGCCGCCTTGGGTGCACCGTCCTTCGGCTGGCTCGCCGCGGCCGATGCATCCACCTGCGCGGCGGACTTGCCCTCCTTGAGCTTGGGCTGCTGCGGGAGCACGGCGACCATCTCCGGTGCCTTGGCCGGCACATCGTGCTTGGTGTCGTTCGCAGGCTTGGCGTCGGCAAGCTTCGGGGCCGGTTTCTTGCCCGAATAGGCATAGGCCGGGATGACGATCTTCTGGCCGGTCTTCAGCCCGTTGGTCGCGCTTAGCCCATTGACCTTCATCAGGGCGTCGGCGGGCACACCGTAGCGCCGCGACAGGCCGGAAATGGTCTCGCCGTCCTTGACGATGATCTCGGTGGCACGCGGCTCGCCGCCCGCAGTCACCATGCGCGGAGCATCGGGCTGTGACTCTTTGAACGGCTTTGCCACGGTTCCGGTCGCAGTCCGGTCGACCCGGGGAGCGGCTGGCGCCGAAGCGGTGCGAGCCGGACTGGCGGCGGGCGCCGACGCGGTAGCCGGCTGCGCCTGGTCGACCGGCGGCAATTGCTGCGTCGTGACCGGTTCGAGGCTTGAACGGCTTACCGACTGGGTGTGGCTGCCGTCGGGCGGCGCGGCCGAAACCGCGGCGGCATCGCCGGGATAGGGCTGGGCGGCGTCCTGCTTGTCGATGATGGCGCGCTGGTTGTTTGTCGACGACGTGAAGACATCGTCGACGCTGTTGAACCGCGAGACCTGGGAACTGCATCCCGCCGTAGTGCCCGCAACCATCAGGACGGCGATACCCCGCGCCAGGTTGCGTCCGTTTGCCTTCAAAATACTGAATTGCATCGCATTTACCCGCAGATACCCGGTACAGACTGACCGTGATTAAAGCGCGTTAATGTTACCGGCCGGTTAAACCTCTAGAATCAGACGCAAATTTTCTTAAAATATTTAAAGATGCTTGGACGGGCGTGGTCCAGCTCAGGTAAGCCGGAGACGGACCAGACAGGTAAGTTGCGGGCAACACCTGAATATCGACGGATCCTAGATGACGGCGGCTACGCTGCGCAGGATCGGCTGCAGGCGTACCAGACCGATGTCCTCGCGTTCGAAGCGGCTGCCGACCTTGGTCAGTTTGGCCAGCACCTGCTCGCCCTCCTCGGGTCCGATCGGGGCGATGACGATGCCGCCGCTCGACAGTTGATCGAGCAGGAAGCGCGGCAGGCTGTCGAAGGCCGCCCATGCGACGATACGGTCGAACGGCGCTTCATTGGCCAGTCCGTTGGAGCCGTCCGCCTGGCGCACGATGACATTGCCGATGCCGAGCGCCTCGAAGCGCTGTTTGGCCTGCTCGACCAGCGTCTTGTAGCGATCGACGGTGACGACGCGCGCGGCGAGCCGCGACATCACCGCCGCCGTGTAGCCCGACCCGGTGCCGATCTCGAGCACCCGGTTGCCGGGCTCGATGGCAAGTGCTGCGATCACCGCGGCTTGCAGATCGGCGCCCTCGATCGCCTCGCCGCATTCGATCGGCAGCATGCGGTCCGACCAGGCGATCGGATGGAACTGTGCGGAAAGGAAGCCGCGCCGCGGCGTCGCCTCAAAGGCGGCGATCAGCGCCTTCGGCACCACGCCCTTGCCACGCAGGCGGAGCAGGAAAGCGGCGAAGCCTTCGCGGTCATCGCCCGTCGGACCATGGTTCAGGTTCATGCGAGCGCCTTGGTCAGTTGATCACGGATCTCATGCGCTGTGAGATCGAGCTGCAGCGGCGTCACCGACACCAGCCGGTTGCGCATGGCATAGAGATCAGTGCCTTGCTTGCCCTCGACCGGCTCGCGGCCGAAGCGCAGCCAATAATAGGGAAGCCCGCGGCCGTCGCGGCGCTCGTCGACCCACAGGCTGTGGACGAGCTTGCCTTGCGAGGTGACCACCGTGCCGGCGATCTCTTCGGGAAGGCAATTCGGAAAATTGACGTTGAGCAGCACGCCATCCGGCAGCGGCATGGCGACCAGTTTTTTGAGCAGCGCCGGCGCCAGCGCCTCGGTGGTCTCGTAAGGGACGAGGCGATCCTCGCCGACATAGGAATAAGCCTGGCTGAGCGCGATCGAGCGCACACCGAGCAGCGCGCCTTCCATGGCGCCGGCAACGGTGCCCGAATAGGTGACGTCGTCGGCGATGTTGGCGCCGGAATTGACCCCGGACAGGATCAGGTCTGGTGCTGCGGGCAGGATTTTTTTTACGCCCATGATGACGCAGTCGGTCGGCGTACCGCGCACGGCAAAGTGCTTTTCGCCGATCTTTCTCAGGCGCAGCGGCTCCGAGATCGACAGCGAATGCGCATAGCCGGACTGATCCTGCTCCGGCGCCACCACCCAGACATCGTCCGACAGCGTGCGGGCGATGCGTTCGAGCGATGCAAGGCCCTCGGCATGGATGCCGTCATCATTGGTCAGGAGGATGCGCATTATCTCGATTCGATCTTTTCCAGACCGCCCATGTAAGGCCGAAGCGCTTCAGGAATGGTTACGCTGCCATCCTCATTCTGGTAGTTTTCGATGACGGCAATAAGGGCGCGGCCGACGGCGGTGCCGGAACCGTTCAGCGTGTGGACGAAGCGGTTGCCCTTGCCGTCCTTGTCCTTGTAGCGGGCATCCATGCGCCGTGCCTGGAAATCGCCACAGACCGAGCAGGACGAAATCTCGCGATAGGCGTTCTGGCCCGGCAGCCAGACCTCGATGTCATAGGTCTTGCGCGCGCCAAAGCCCATGTCGCCGGTGCACAGCGTCACGGTGCGGAACGGCAGGCCGAGCCGCTTCAGCACTTCCTCAGCGCATTCGGTCATCCGCTCGTGCTCGGCAAGCGAGGTGTCCTGGTCGGTGATCGACACCAGTTCGACCTTGTAGAACTGGTGCTGGCGCAGCATGCCACGCGTGTCACGCCCGGCCGAGCCCGCTTCCGAGCGGAAGCACGAGGTCAGCGCGGTATAGCGCAGCGGCAGTCTTTCATGCGGCGTGATGTCTTCGCGCACGAGATTGGTCAGCGGCACTTCGGCGGTGGGAATGAGGCCAAGCCTGCCGTCCCCATGCGGGGCGAAGAACAGATCCTCCTCGAACTTCGGCAGTTGCCCGGTGCCGAAAAGCGCTTCGTCGCGCACCATCAGCGGCGGCTGGACCTCCTCGTAGCCATGCTCGGTCGTATGCAGGTCCAGCATGAACTGGCCGAGCGCGCGTTCCATCCGTGCCAGTCCGCCCTTGAGCACCGTGAACCGCGAACCGGACAGTTTCGCCGCCCGCTCAAAATCCATCATGCCGAGCGCTTCGCCGATCTCGAAATGCTCCTTCACCCAGTTCGGGCGGGCCGGCACCTTGCCGACGGTGCGCTTGACGACGTTGTCGTGCTCGTCCTTGCCGACCGGCACGTCGTCGAGCGGCACGTTGGGCAGCACCGCCAATGCGTCGTTCAGCGCCTTGTCGAGCTCGCGTTCGCGCGCCTCGCCGTTCTGGATGAAGGCCTTGATCTCGCCGACCTCGGCCTTCAGTCTTTCGGCAAGGGCGGCGTCGCCCGAGCGCATGGCGTTGCCGATTTCTCTCGAGGCGGCGTTGCGGCGCTCCTGCCTGGTCTGCAGCTCGGTCAGATGTTCGCGCCGCGCCTCGTCCCTGGCGATCAGATCATCGACCGTGGACTGCGCCTCCGCAACCGGCCACGAGCGCTTCTGGAGCGCCTCGACAAGGGCCTTCGGATTGTCGCGAATCCATTTGATGTCAAGCATGGTCTGTTCGTCCTCAAGTAGGCTAGAGGGGGCGTAAACCGCATCCTTGACCGATGCAAGATGTGAAGATCGAGTTCCCTCGCGCCCCGCGCCGTCCCGCAAACCTGAAGATAACGGCGATGCCGCTAGGTCGATGACGCGTCCGCCGGCTTTTCGGCCGCCGCTTCCGCAGCCTCCCGCTTCTCGCGCGCCAGACGTTCCCGTTCCTTGCTGCGCTCGATCAGCCGGGCCGACCAGATCGAGACCTCGTAGAGAAGGATCGTGGGAACGGCCAGGCCGATCTGGCTTATCGGATCGGGCGGCGTCAGAATAGCCGCGACGACGAAAGCGATGACGATTGCCCATTTGCGCTTTTCGACCAGCGCCTCGGACGACAGCATGCCCACCCGCGTCATCAGGCTGGTCACCACGGGCAACTGGAACACCAGACCGAAGGAGAAGATCAGCGTCATGATCAGGCTGAGATATTCCGACACTTTCGGCAGCAGCGAAATCTGCACCTGGTCGTCGGTGCCGGCCTGCTGCATGGCGAGGAAGAACCACATCACCATCGGCGTGAAAAAGAAATAGACCAGCGACGCGCCCATCAGGAACAGGATCGGCGAAGCGATCAGGAACGGCAGGAAGGCGTTGCGTTCATTCTTGTAGAGGCCGGGCGCGATGAATTTGTAGATCTGGGTGGCGATCAGCGGAAAGGCGATCACCATGCCGCCGAACATCGCCAGCTTGACCTGGGTGAAGAAGAATTCCTGCGGCGCCGTGTAGATCAGCTCCACCTTGTGCGGGTCGAGCCCTGCCCATTGCGTCGCCCATTTGAACGGGATGACCAGCAGGTTGAACAACTGCTTGGCGAAGAAGAAGCAGAACAGGAAGGCGACGAAGAACCCGCCGATCGACCACATCAGCCGCCGGCGCAACTCGATCAAATGCTCCATCAGCGGAGCCGCCGACTTGTCGATCTCGTCCTTTTCCGAAATGCTCACTTGGCGGCTCCCGCCGTCTTTTTGGCGGCTGCGGCCGGCTTCTTCACCGTTGCTGGTGCGGGCTTCGGCTCGGCCTTTTTAGCCGCGGTCTTTGTCACAGCAGGTTTTGCCGCTGGCTTCGCTGCGGCCTTGGAGGCCGGCATCGCTTTCGCTGGCGCGGCCTCCGTCTTCGCCGCCGAGGCCTTTGGCGATGCGGCCGGCGCCGCCGTCGCGACAGGCGGTGTCACCGAACCATCGGTCATCGCCGGAAAGGTCGGCGCCGCCGGCGCCGCTTCCGGGGCATCGACGCCCGGCAGCACCGTCGCGCCATTGTTCAGCTCGGTATCCTGCGGCGTCGAAGCAGCCGGCGCGACCGGGTCTGCGGCCGGCTTCGGCTTCATCACCGCGTCGACGCCTGAACGGACGTCGGCCGCCGCCTGCTCGAACGGGTTGAGCTGTTTCCTGATCTCGGCGGCCGGGTTGAGGCTTCTGAGTGAATCGACCGACTTCTTGACGTCGTCAAGCTCGGCCTCCTTCAGCGCATCGTTGAACTGTTTCTGGAAGTCGGCTGCCATGCCGCGCATCTTCGCCGTCGTGCGGCCAAAAGTGCGCAGCATCTTGGGTAAATCCTTAGGCCCGACGACCACGATCATGACGATCGCGATCACCAGCATCTCGGTCCAGCCGATGTCGAACATGGCGATACGTTCCGACTAAAGTTTTGGGCTCAGCTCTTGCTGGCCTTTTCCTTCGCGGCCGAAACGGTTTCGTCGGCACGGTGCTCGACGGTGCGCTTGTCCTCGGCAACCTCGTCGTCGGCGATGCCCTTCTTGAAGCTCTTGATACCCTTGGCCATGTCACCCATCAGCTCGGGAATCTTGCCGCGACCGAACACCAGCAGCACGATCACCAGCACGATCAGCCAATGCCAAATCGAAAATGAACCCATAACAATCTCTCTCGAAAGTTTTCTCTGACGATGATCTATGCGCTTTCGCGCCGGGATTCAAACACAACCGCGACAGAGTTTATAAATGAGTGGCCGAAGTCACGCAGTTTCGGCGCCTCAGCCCGCTACCAATCGGCGCAGCCGTTAAATACCATCGCTTTCGGCACGTCGCTTGCGGTCAATCTTCCTCGACACGCGGCGTCAACAGGCCGAGTTCCTCAAGGTCGATGTCGGTCAGCGGATCCTCGTCATCGGTCAGCACATCCGGGTCGGCCGGCGGCATCGGAATGGAAAAATTCGACGGCATGCGGCCCGAAAGCAGCCCGGCACCCTTCAATTCCTCCATGCCTGGGAGATCGCGGATCTCCTCCAACGCGAAATGGTCGAGGAAGATGTCGGTGGTGCCGTAGGTGACGGGACGGCCGGGCGTGCGGCGCCGGCCGCGCATCTTCACCCATTCGGTCTCCATCAGCGTGTCCAGCGTGCCCTTCGAGGTCTCGACGCCTCTGATATCCTCGATCTCGGCGCGCGTCACCGGCTGGTGGTAGGCGATGATCGCCAGCACTTCGAGCGCCGCACGGGAAAGCTTCTTCTGCTGCACCGTGTCGCGGCTCATCAGGAAAGCGAGATCGCCGGCGGTGCGGAACGCCCAGGCATCGCCAACGCGCACCAGATTGACGCCGCGCCGCGCATAAATCTGCTGCAGTTCAGCCATCGCCGCGGCAATATTGATGCCGTCGGGCAGGCGCCCGGCAAGCTGCTTTTCGCTGACCGGCTCGGCGCTGGCGAACACGATCGCCTCGGCCATGCGCACGGCCTCTGCCATATGCAGCCGCTCGCCAGGATTCTGGGACAAGTTCTGGGCCTGACTTTCTGCCGGCACCTCGGCGAGCACGCCGTCTTCGGTCTCGTCGTCGACCTTGAACGGAATGACCGAAGCGTTGGTGCGCTCGCTCATGATGCCACCTCAACTGCCCTGATGCCTTGCGCACGACCGCGCAGATAGAGCGGCGCGAACACGTCGTCCTGCCGCATTTCCATTTTGCCTTCGCGCACCAGTTCCAGCGTCGCCGCAAACGAACTGGCAATCGCGGTACGCCGCTCGTCCGGGTCGGTCAGATATTCGACCAGGAAACGGTCCAGCGCCGTCCAGTCGGCAAGCGTGCCGATCAGCCTGTTCAGGATGTCGCGCGCATCCTTGAGCGACCACACACCGCGCCTGGCGATCGTCACATTGGTGATCGCCTGCTTCTGGCGTTGCGCCGCATAGGCGGTCAGCAGATCGTAGAGCGAGGCCGAATAGGCGTTGCGTTTCTCGACGATGACCATTTCCGGCATGCCGCGGGCGAACACGTCGCGCCCGAGCCGATTGCGATTGACCAGGCGTGCCGCCGCGTCACGCATCGCTTCCAGTCGCTTCAACCGGAATTGCAGCACCGCCGCCAATTCCTCGCCGCTTTCACCGTCGTCGCCGGGTTGCTTGGGGATCAAAAGCTTCGACTTGAGAAACGCCAGCCACGCCGCCATCACCAGATAGTCGGCGGCAAGCTCCAGCCTGAGCGCCCTCACCTTTTCGACGAAGGCCAGATATTGCTCGGCCAGCGCCAGGATCGAGATGCGCGACAGATCGACCTTCTGGTTGCGGGCAAGATGCAGCAGAAGATCGAGCGGGCCCTCGAAACCGTCGACATCGACGACCAGTGCGGGATCGCCGGTCAGCCGCGAATCGTCGTTCTCGGCCCAAAGACGGTCCATCGGTGCGGCCTTGCCGGCCTTGCTGTCCAATGTTTCCGCCACTTCCTGTCGCTTCCTTTGCTTCTAACTTCGTGTTTGACCGTGATCTGTTCCGAAAAACCGGCTCCCACCGTTCGGGATCATGGTCTAGGCCACCGCATCGAAATAGGTGGCGAATTCGGCGCGTATCTCGGTTTCATCAGCCCGATCGCGGTTCTTGATATAGGTCAGCGCCCGTTGCGCGCGTTGCAGCGACGTGCCTTCAAGCCCCGTTGTGCGCGACGCAATGCCGACCATCTCCTCGAAAACGCCGTTGCAGTGAAGGACCAGATCGCAGCCCGCCGCAAGGATCGCCGCCGCCTTTGTCGGGAAATCCCCAGAAAGTGCCTTCATCGAGGTGTCGTCGCTCATCAGCAGCCCGTCGAAACCGATTTCGCCGCGGATGATCTCGTCGATGACCTTGCCGGAGGTCGTGGCCGGGTTCTTCGGGTCGATCGCGCTGTAGACGACATGCGCCGTCATCGCCATCGGCAAATGATTGAGCTCCCTGAACGGGGCGAAATCATGCCGCTGCAAGTCGCTCATCGAGGCATCGACGGTCGGCAGTTCGAAATGCGTGTCGGCAAAGGCCCGTCCATGCCCGGGAATATGCTTCATCACCGGCAGCACGCCTCCCGACATCAGGCCCTCCGCCGCGGCGCGGCCCAGTTCGATGACGGCACGAGGCTCCTTGCCATAGGCGCGCGCGCCGATGACGTCGCTGGCGCCTTCGATCGGCACGTCGAGCACCGGCAGGCAATCAGCCGTGATGCCGTAGCGCAGCAGGTCGAAAGCATGCAGCCGCGCCATCAGCCATGCTGCGCGGTTGCCGGCATCGTGGTCGTTGCGCCACAAGGCGCCGAGCGCGCCACCGGCCGGATAATTCGGTGCCAGCGGCGGCCGCAGGCGCTGCACACGGCCGCCTTCCTGGTCGATGAACACCGGGGCGTCCGGGCGCTCGACACAATCGCGCATCGCGGCGACCAGATCGCGGATCTGCTCGGCCTCGCCGATGTTGCGGGCAAACAGGATGAATCCCCACGGGCATTCGCTGCGATAGAAACTCATTTCGTCGCGTGTGAGCGATTTCCCGGCGCAGCCAAGGATCATGGATTTTGATTCGGTCATGGGCGGGAGTTTAGAGCTTCACGCAGACAAAGGGAATCGCATCGAGCCACATCGCTCGAGCCGGAATCCCTTCCACACGAGGAACTCCTTCCACCATAGAAAACCGGCGTGGTCTGTGACCGCGCCGGTTCTTTCGGCCCAAGGGCGGGAGATTTGAAAATGGTTAGCGCGACACGAAACAGTTGCCGCCGGCAGCCTTGTAGTTGGTGCACAGGCTGATCGCATCGTTGCGCGACTTCGCCGGGACGCGAACGCGATAGAACGTTCCCTTGCCGGCGATCTCGGCCTTGACGATGTTGGCCGTGTGGCCGGAAAGCACGCTGCCATAGCGACGCTGCAGATCCTGATAGGTCGACTGGGCGCTTTCGACGGTCGGCTGCGAGGCGATCTGCATCGACCACGAGCCACCGCCGGTCGAGGCCGCCGCCGGACTGATGGACGCAACCTGGTCGGGCTTGACCTCACCGACGACGTCGACCGGCTGGTCGGACGGACGCTGCGGCGCCACCGGAACCGTGGCCGGCGTGTTGGCAGGCTGGTTGGTTTGAGCTTCAGCCTCAGCCGTGGGCACGGCGGCCAGATTGACTGCTTCCGGCGTGGCGGTTTCGGCCCGGTCGCCGGCCACTGGGTCGCCGCCCAACAGGTCGCCACTTGCCTGGTCGGCAACAGACGCTACGGTACCGGTCTGCGCCGCTTCGCCGGCCTGACCCGCCGGGGCGGCCACAAGCTGCGGCGCCGGATCGACAGGCTCGACGGCAGCCACCTGCGATGCCGCAGGCGCCGGATCCTCGCGCGCAACCAGTGAACCATCAGATTTGACCACCATGGTTCTCACCTTGCGTGGCGCAACGGCGACGACATCCGGCTCGATGCCCTGCTCGGCCTCTTGCAGAACCTGGGCGATACGATCCTCGGACTTGGGTGCCGGCGCGGCGGCGTCGGCATTCCCGGCCGCTTGCGTGCCGCCGGCCGCATCGGCGGCTTCAGCCGTGTCGATGTCGTCGGGCGAAAGATCGACCACACGGCTCTGCGGCGGTTCCTTGGCCGCCACGTCCACCGGCTCTTCGGTGTTGGTGACCAGTTTTTCCTGGACCGGTTCGGCAGGCCTCGCGCCCCCCTTGGCCACGGCGTCGTAAACCTTGTTGTCCTGGTTCGGCACGACGGTGCCGCCCGGGTTTTCCGGCCTGACCTTGATCGGTGCGTTGTCCGCCTTGACGATGACCGGCGCATCGGTGCCGCCGTTGCCGCCGAAAGACAGCGCGAAGACGCCGAGACCGCCGGCGATCGCCACGGCGCCGACGACTGCGGCGACCAGCAGGCCGCGGCTCCGGGGCCTCGCGGCATCCTGCTCGGCCAGGCCTGGAACCGACATGGCCTCATCCAGTTCGGGGTCGTAGTCGAGTTCGTCCAGGGCAAAGTCGTTGGCTTGCGCTTGCGAAACCGGTCGGCCGCTGGGCAAGTCGCCCAGATCGAAGCCGCTGGCGGCATCGGCGTAAGAGGCATTGACGGGCGATACTGCGGGTCTCGCCGCATAGGTTCGCGTTTCAACGCGGTCGGGCTCATGGCCTGACTGGAACCCGGCCCCCGGCTGGGGTCCGGCCCCCGGCTTGAATCCGGTATTGTAGGATTCGTCGTCATAGGCCGCGCTGCGCGCCGGCCCGGCAGCGACGTCCACGGCATTCATTTCCGAGAGAAGGTTGGCGAACTCGGTATCGAGATCGTCATAGGCAGGCGCCGGCAGTTCGTCTTCATTGGAGTCGAGTTCCGGAATATCGAGGTCGTCCGCCAGCGCCACGACGCGCTCGGGCACATCGACCGTCTCGACATCGGGCATCTCGTCATATGCAGAGGCTTGTTCGCTTTGCACTGGCGCAGGCGCCGCATCGGCGGCATCGCCTTCAGCTGGCTCATCCTGATAGGCCGGCTCATCCTGATAGGAGGGTGCCGCAGCCGTTGGCGGTGTCGTTGTTTCTGTGGTCGCCGAAGCCGTCGGCTGGGCTGCAAAGGCAGGCTGCGGCTGTGCGACCGGCGTTACGCGGCTCCACGAACGGGCCGGCGCAGGCGCGGCGGAGGGTGCCGTCATCCAGCTGAGCGAATCATTCGGATCCTGCTGTGGAGCGGCGGCCGCAACGTCATCGCCATGATCCAGACCGATGTCCTTGGCGAAGGCGGCGTGCAATGCATCGTCGTCGAAATCGATATCAGCCGGTCCGGCAGCATCTTCAGCGCCGAAATCATGGCCCACGAGCCCGTCGAGGAGAACGGTGTCGAGATCGGAGTCGGCGGCCTGGACCGCGTCTTCATTCGACTGCTCCGAAAGGTCTTGCTCGTCAAGGCTCCCGGCCAGTTCGTCGGTGGGATCCACTGGTTCGTCGGCGGCTTCTCCAGCCGCGGCTACAGGTTGCTGGACCATGGCGGCCGCGGACGCTGCCACCGGGGCAGCCCGTGCGCTCATGGTGCCCAACAGCGCGTTCAATTCGTCTTCGAGGCTCCGCTCCTCAGCGACGGCGGCTGGCGCCGTCGGTTCGGCTGCAACGCCGGGGGCCTGAGTAGCCGGCTCCTCGGCTTCATCGGCAAGCGTGTCGTCCAAGCTCAATTCAAGATCGTCGTCCAACGCATGTTCCGGGGTCGCGGCGGAAGGCTCGTCGTCGTTGGCGGCGATAGAATCCGGCTCGTCAATTTCCGGCTCGTCGACTTCGATCGGCTCAGCCGTGCGAATGTCGAAATCCATGTCGACGTCATCCATGGCGACGTCGGCCATAGTGTCGTGGTCGGCAAAGTCCTCGTCGGACTCATCCGAAACGGCCCAAACAGCCGCAGCGGGAGCCTCGACAGCGGCCTCGATCGGCTCATGCTCGTCGAGCGTCAGCTCGTCTTCGAGCGAGCTTGCGACGGCGTTGTCGAATTCATCGTCGAACCCGGATTCGATGTCGGCGGCTTCGGCAGCCTGCTCCACCTGCACGTGCCCGTCGAGCGTCAGCTCGTCTCCGAGTGAGCTTGCGACGGCGTTGTCGAATTCATCGTCGAAGGCGGGGTCAGCGGCCGGCGCGGAGATGTCGGCGACGGTATTCTGTTCGTCCGTCGCATCGTCGTCCAGCCGGAAATCCTGTTCGAGCGACGCAGAGAGTTCGTCGTTTACCGGCAAATCGTCTTCGAACGGCGACACGTCTTCGAGCGAACTGGCGATCGCATGGTCAAAATCGTCGTCGAACGCCGCTTCAACAGCCGGCGCGGATACTTCGGCAACACCGGAACCCAGGTCGGCGGCGGCAACGACATGGGCAGTTTCGTCCGCCGTGTCGTCGTCCAGCCGGAAATCCTGTTCGAGCGACGCGGCAAGCTCGTCGTTCCCAAGCTCGTCGTTCCCAAGCCTGTCGTCCACCGGCAAATCGTCTTCGAATAGCGACACGTCTTCGAGCGAACTGGCGAGCGCCTCGTCGAAATCGTCGTCGAAAGCAGCTTCAGCAGCCGAGGGAGTTCCGGCAACGCCAGAGCGCACATCGTCGGCAGCAATGGCAACGGCGGTTTCGTCTACCGCATCGTCGTCGAGCAGGAGATCCTGTTCGAGCGACGCGACAAGCTCGTCGTCGATTGGGTCAGTAGCAGCCGCGTCGAAAGCCGGCTCGCGAAGCTCGGCTGCGCCGTCATTGGCGTCGCCGCCGAATTCGCCCATCAACTCCTTCTCGAGGTCGATGCCGAAATCGCCGTCGTCCACTGGCTGACTTGCTGCAGCCGCCGTCGACTGGGCCTGCGGCTTGACCGGCTGGCGCGGGTCGAAGCCCATGATCCTGGTCAGTTCCGCGAACGGATCATCGTTGGCGATATCGTTTTGGGCGGCTGCTTTCAGCTGGGTTCTGTCTGCCATTATTGTTCCCGAACTCGCACTCATTCGGACGCCGTTGACGTCGCGCAGGGTTGGCCCTTACCAGCGCAATGTGGGCAAAAGGTGACAGGTTTTTTAGTCAAACCTAACGCATTTCGGTGGGCGCATCGGCTCCGATCAGCGTCAGGCCGGACGTCAAAACGTCCGAAACAGCCTGCACCAGCCCTAGTCTGGCATGGGTCAATTGTCGGTCGTTAACCTTAACAAAACGTAAGTCGGGATTTTCGGTGCCGCGGTTCCAATGTCCGTGGAAGCTGGAGGCAAGATCGTAGAGGTAGAATGCCAGCCGGTGCGGCTCGAGCGCAAGCGCCGCGGATTCGATCAGCCGCGGATATTCGGCAAGCTTCCTGATCAGGCCGATCTCGCCTTCGTCGGTCAGCGAAGCGGTGGCGGCGGCCAGCCGATTGCGATCGAAATTGGCCTCGCCCAACTGTTCGCTCGCCTGCCGGAACACCGAATGGCAGCGCGCCGAGGCGTACTGGACGTAGAACACCGGATTGTCCTTGGACTGCTCGGTCACTTTGGCGAAGTCGAAATCGAGCGGCGCATCGTTCTTGCGGTAGAGCATCATGAAGCGGATCGGGTCGCGACCGACCTCCTCCACCACTTCGCGCAGCGTTACGAAATCGCCCGACCGCTTCGACATGCGCACCGGCTCGCCCTCGCGAAAAAGCTTTACCAACTGGCAAAGCAGCACGGTGAGCTTCACCTCGTCGCCGGAAATCGCCCGGGCGAGCGCTTCCAGGCGCTTTACATAACCGCCATGATCGGCGCCAAGCACATAGATCAGCTCGACGAAACCGCGATCGACCTTGTCCTTCAGATAGGCGACGTCCGCGGCAAAATAGGTGAAGGTGCCGTCCGACTTGACCAGCGCCCGGTCCATGTCGTCGCCGACCGCTGTCGAGCGGAACAGCGTCTGCTCGCGATCCTCCCAGTCGTCCGGCTTCTCGCCCTTGGGCGGCGGCAGCTTGCCCTTGTAGATATGGCCCTTGAGGGTCAGGTCGTTGATCGCCGAGCGGATTTTCCGGGCGTTGTCGGCGTGCAGGGTGCGCTCCGAGAAAAAGACGTCGTGATGCACATTGAGCAGCGCCAGATCCTCACGGATCATTGCCATCATCGCGTCGATCGTCCTGTCCTTGACAATGGCAAGCGCTTCTTCGTCCGGCATCTGCAGCAAGGAACGGCCAAATTCGCTTACCAGAGCCTGTCCGACCGGCACGAGATAGTCGCCCGGATAGAGCCCGGCAGGAATCTCGCCGATGTCGTCGCCGAGCGCCTCGCGGTAACGCAGCATGGCGGAGCGGCCGAGCACGTCGATCTGCGAACCGGCGTCGTTGATGACATATTCCTTGATCACGTCATAACCGGCGAAGGCCATCAGATTGGCGAGCGCATCACCCACCACGGCGCCGCGGCAATGGCCGACATGCATCGGTCCGGTCGGGTTAGCCGAGACATATTCGACATTGGCCTTCTTGCCGCCGCCAACGGTCGAGCGGCCGTAATTGCGGCCTTCGCCGAGCAGCGCAGTCAGATGCACCTGCCAGAACGCGTCCTGGAGCCTGAGATTGACGAAGCCCGGACCGGCAACGTCTGCAGCGGCGATGTCCGGGTCGGCGCGCAGCGCTTGCGCCAGCCTTTCAGCCAGTGCGCGCGGCGGCTGGCCAGTCGGCTTGGCCAGCACCATTGCCGCATTGGTCGCCAGGTCGCCATGGCTGGCGTCGCGCGGCGGCTCGACGGAGACGCGCGACAAGTCCAGCGAACCGCCGTCTTTGTCTTTCAAATCAAGCGCTTCGACGGCCTTTATAATTCGCGCGTTGAAATCGGCGAAGATGTTCATTGGTGTGGCCCTGGCTCTGGCGCTTTGCGGGAATCCGGTCTATTGGCCGGCAAAATCGAGCCCCGCCTAGCTTAATTCAGGCGTATGGTCAAACAAACGGCGGTGTTCCTTCAAAGCGTAGGTATCCGTCATGCCCGCCAGGAAATCGGCGACGCTGCGCGCCTTGATGCGATCATCAGCCCGGTCGAGCCCTTCGCGCCAGCCATCGGGCATGGCGCGCGGATCGGCGAAATAGACCTCGAACAGGTCGTTGACGATCTGCTCGGCCTGGTTGCGCACGCGCACGACTTCGCTGTGTCGATAGAGATGCTTGTAGAGAAAGGCTTTCAATTCCTCTTCGAAAGCGGCCATTTCGGCTGAAAAGGTCACCATCGTCTCGCCTGCCGCCCTCACCGCGTCGGCGCTGTCAGGCTTGATGCGGGCGAGATTGGCGGTGGTGGAGACGATGACATCCTCGACCATCATCGTGATCTGCCGGCGCATCAGTTCGTGCCCTGTCCTCACATCGTCCAGCGCCGGATAGCGCTGACGCACGCCGTCGAGGATCGAGCCGGGCAGCGAGACATTTTCCAGCATGTCGAGCTTCAGAAGGCCCGACCTCAGGCCGTCGTCGATGTCATGGCTGTTGTAAGCGATGTCGTCGGCGATCGCCGCGCACTGCGCCTCGATGCCGGCGAAGCGGTCGAGTTCGAGGTCGTGCAATTCCGAATAGTCGCGGATCGCTTGCGGCACCGGCCCCTTCAGCCCGTTTCCGCTGGCGTCGGTCAGAGGCCCGTTGTGCTTGACCAGCCCCTCCAGCGTCTCCCAGGTGAGGTTCAGCCCGTCGAATTCGGCATAGCGGCTCTCCAGCCGCGTCACCACGCGCAGCGACTGTGCATTGTGGTCGAAGCCGCCCCAGGCCGCCATCTTCTGGTTCAGCGCGTCCTCGCCGGTATGGCCGAAGGGCGTGTGACCGAAATCGTGCACCAGCGCCACCGCCTCTGCCAGGTCCTCGTCGCCGCGCAGCGCCCGCGCCAGGGCGCGCGCGATCTGCGCCACCTCGATCGAATGCGTCAGCCGGGTGCGGTAATGGTCGCCCTCATGCGCGACGAACACCTGCGTCTTGTGCTTCAGCCGGCGGAAGGCCGTCGAATGGATGATGCGGTCGCGGTCGCGCTGGAACGGCGTCCGGGTCGGGCTCTCCACCTCGTCGAACAGCCGCCCGCGCGACTTTGCCGGATCGCAGGCATAGGCCGCTCGTGGCCGATAGCCGAATCCGATGTCGCCCAACTCATTTGTCATCGCCCCAACCGATTTCCATAGCCCCAACCAATTTCCATAGCCCCAATCAATTTTCCATAGCCTACGACGCAGTTGACTTGCCCCCTCGCGCTTCATACCTATCATGTGAAACCGAAAGCAAGGTGACGCCCATGGGCGCTGATGCCAAGACCGCCATGAAAGTCGAGATGACCGACGCCGCCGCCAGGCGGATTGCCAAGATTGTGTCTGGCGAAGCCGGCAAGATGGCGCTGCGTGTTTCGGTCGAGGGCGGTGGCTGTTCCGGCTTTTCCTACAAGTTCGACCTGGTCGACACCCGCAACGATGACGACGTCGCCATTGAGAAGGACGGCGCCACCGTGCTGATCGATGACCTCTCGCTGGTCTATATGGGCGGCTCGGTGATCGATTTCGTCGACGATCTGATGGGCCAGTCGTTCCAGATCAGGAACCCGAATGCGGTCGCCTCGTGCGGCTGCGGCACCAGCTTCAGTATTTAGAGAATGCCTACCATTAGCGCGGTCCGTCAGGTCGCGCTTTCAGCCGGGCGCGATCTCGATGCAACGCTGGCGTTCTGGCAAGACGTGCTTGGCATGGCCGTGCACGTGCGCTTCGATCCGCCTGGCATCGCCTTCATCATGGCCGGCGATGTGCGGCTGCTGTTCACCGATGGCCTGCCGGCCGGCACCGTCTATTTCGACATTTCGGGCCTTGACGATTTCCACGCCTCGGCAAAAGCCGCCGGTGTCCCCTTCACTGCGCCGCCGATGCTCGTCCACCGCGATACCGAGGGCCTGTTCGGGCCGGCGGGGGAAAGCGAATGGATGGCCTTTCTAAAGGATCCGGCAGGCAATACGATCGGCCTCGTCGAACGCCATCCGCCCGAGCAGCAATGAGGCCGTCATGAAAATCGTCACCTGGAACATCAATGGTGTTCGGGCCCGTATCGGCAATTTGACCCACTGGCTGACGGAAAGCGCGCCCGATATTGCCTGCCTGCAGGAGATCAAGACGGTCGACGAGCAGTTTCCGCGGGCCGAGATCGAGGCGCTTGGCTACAACGTCGAAATCTATGGCCAAAAGGGATTCAACGGCGTCGCCATCCTGTCGAAGCTGCGCTTCGACGAGGTCATCAGGGGCCTGCCGGGCGACGATGCCGACGATCAGGCGCGTTTCATCGAGGGCGTGTTCTCGACCGACAAGGGCGCGTTGCGCGTTGCCTCGCTGTATTTGCCGAACGGCAATCCGATCGATGACGAGAAGAAGTTCTCCTACAAGCTGTCCTGGATGGCGCGGCTGGAGCGCTGGGCCGAGGAACGGCTCTCGCTCGAAGAGGCGCTGGTGCTGGCCGGCGACTACAATGTCATCCCCGAACCGATCGATGCGAAGTTCCCGGAGAACTGGCTCGGCGATGCGCTGTTCCAGCCGCAGACCAGGCAGGCGTTCCGCCGGCTGAAGAACCTCGGCTTCACCGAAGCCGTGCGCGCGGTCACCGACTCGCCGGACATTTTTACGTTCTGGGACTATCAGGCCGGCGCCTGGCAGAAGAACAACGGCATCCGCATCGATCACTTGCTGCTCTCGCCCGAGGCCGCCAACCGCTTTTCCTCGGCCTCGATCGAAAAGCACGTGCGCGCCTGGGAAAAGCCCTCGGATCACGTGCCGGTCGCCATCGAACTGGGTTTTGCGCCAATCTGATCATTCGGGGCCAGAACCGCCGGATTCCCGGTGGATGGACCGTCATATCGCCACAATCGGGGTTTCCGCTGCAATCCGGGTTCGGCCGGGGTTCAGGATGACGATCAGGTTTGCGATTTGCCCATGTGCCGCCGCGCTCGCCCTCGCGGCGACGTCGGCGCTTGCCAATCCTGCATGCCTGGCCAACGGAACATCATTCCAGATCGGCCAGGTCGCCTGCCTGACGCTTTCCGGTCGGAGCCATCTCGCCCGCTGCGACATGGTGCTCAACAACACGTCATGGACAAGGATCCGGAACGATTGTCCTAAAACCAAGCTGGCGCCGCCGGCCACGCCGATTTCAACGCCGGAGTCCGGTCCCGTTCCGACGAAACCGACCGAGAATTGATCTCGACTTTCTCGAGATCCCCACTCTTCCTGACTATTGACCCAGTCTTCCCAGCTGTTGGCTTCGTGCTGGCTTCGCGACTACCGGTCGCCGCCACCCTTGGTGAGGATGTCGTCGGCCAGCGAAATCGCGGTGCGGCGGTCGGCCTCGCCCGCGGCGGCAAACGCCTCTTCCTGCATGCCGCGTATCCATGGCTGGTCGGAAGGCGCGGCCCGTTCAAGCGCCGCGGTCATCATCGCCAGCCCCCGAACGATCTTGCCGCTCTGGAAGAGCAGGTGGCCGAGCGTCGCCTGCGCGCCGGCATGGCCCTTTTCCGCAGCGAGTTGGAACCAGCGGCCGGCCTGCTTGATGCTCGCCTTGACGCCGCCCTTGCCATTCAGGAAGATCTGGCCCATCTCGAACTGGGCATTCGGGTTGCGGTAGTTGGCGGCGGCGCGCATGTAGTACTCCTGGGCCGCCACCTCGTTCTCTTTGATCGGGCTGCCGGGGATGCCCTTCCTCAGATAGTCGCCGAGCGCCACGAGCGCGTCCGAGACATAGCTCTCTTCCGGCGAACCGGGCTCGACGTCCTGGTCGACGATCTCGCTGAAGAACTTGAACGCCGCGTAGTCGTCGCGCTCGACGCCGTCACCCTCGGCATACATGCGCGCAAGCTTCCAGGTGGCGCCGATCTGGCCGTTTTCGGCCGCGTATTTATAAGCCTCAGCAGCCTGCTCCTTGCGGCCGTTCTTGTAGGCGGAGAAGCCGAACTGGAACACCGCCCACGGGCTCGACTGCGGCTTCACGCCGGTCTTGTCGTCGAACACCTTGTCATCGAAGGCCATGGCCTGGCCTGCGGCGCCCAAGGTCGCGCCAAAAGTGGCGATCGCGACCAGTGCCGAAAAGACAGACAGCCTCAGCAACTCAGATATCCGCATAACAATGTGTTTCTCTCGCACCACCGGGATGGGTGACCGCCCCGTCGCGGGCAGGCCCTACCGTTTGTGCATATTTCCAGATCGCGCCCGACTGATAGTCGGTCGCGCGCGCCTTCCATGCCTGTGCCCTGGTCGCCAGTTCGGCGTCGGACAGCGCCACGTCGATAGTGCCGTTCACCGCGTCGATCGAGATCAAGTCGCCATCCCTGAGCAGCCCGATCGGGCCACCCACAGCGGCTTCCGGCCCGACGTGGCCGATGCAAAAACCGCGTGTCGCGCCCGAAAAACGCCCGTCGGTGATGAGAGCCACCTTGCCGCCCATGCCCTGGCCATAGAGAGCCGCCGTCGTCGACAGCATTTCGCGCATGCCCGGACCGCCGCGCGGTCCCTCGTAGCGGATCACGAGGACCTCGCCTTCGCTGTAGCTGCGATCCGTAACCGCCTGGAAACATTCCTCTTCCGAATCGAAGCAGCGTGCCGGACCAGAGAATTTAAGCTCCGACATGCCCGCGACCTTCACGATCGCGCCTTCGGGGGCAAGGTTTCCCTTCAAGCCCACGACGCCACCCGTTCGGGTGATTGGTCGGTTGGCGGGACGGACCACATCCTGGCTATCATTCCAGGCAACGTGCTCCATATTTTCGGCTAAAGTACGGCCGGTCACGGTCAGGCAGTCGCCATGCAGATAGCCGTGGTCGAGCAACGTCTTCATCAAGAGCGGAATGCCGCCGGCCTCGAACATGTCCTTGGCGACATATTTGCCGCCCGGCTTCAGATCGGCGATATAAGGCGTGTTCTCGAAGATCCTGGCGACGTCGAACAGGTCGAACTTTATCCCCGCCTCATGCGCGATCGCCGGCAAATGCAGCGCCGCGTTGGTCGAGCCGCCGGTTGCCGAGACCACGGTCGCCGCATTCTCCAGCGCCTTCGGAGTGACGATGTCGCGCGGGCGGATATTCCTTGCGATCAGTTCCATGATCTTTTCGCCGGACGCGAAATTGAAGCGGTCGCGCATCTCATAGGGCGCCGGCGCCCCGCAGGAATAGGGCAGCGCCAGCCCGATCGCCTCGGCGACGGTGGCCATGGTGTTGGCGGTAAACTGGGCGCCGCAGGAGCCGGCCGACGGACAAGCCGCTTGCTCGATTTCGAGGAGTTCGGCGTCGCCGATCGTGCCGACCGAGTGCTGGCCGACGGCCTCGAACACATCCTGCACGGTGATCTGCCGGCCCTTGTAGGAACCGGGCAGGATCGAGCCGCCGTAGATGAAGATCGACGGCACGTTGAGCCGCACCATGGCCATCATCATGCCGGGCAGCGACTTGTCGCAACCGGCAAGGCCGACCAGCGCATCGTAGCAATGGCCGCGCATGGTGAGTTCGACCGAATCGGCGATGACCTCGCGCGACACCAGCGACGATTTCATGCCCTGGTGGCCCATGGCGATGCCGTCCGTGACGGTGATGGTGCAGAATTCGCGCGGCGTGCCGTTAGCCGCTGCGACGCCCTTCTTGACCACCTGCGCCTGGCGCATCAGCGAGATGTTGCAGGGTGCCGCCTCGTTCCAGCAGCTCGCGACGCCGACCAGCGGCTGCGCGATCTCGGCCGCCGACAACCCCATCGCATAAAGATAGGAGCGGTGCGGCGCACGCGCCGGACCGACGGTCACATAGCGGCTGGGCAGCTTGGCCTTGGAGATGACTCTGGCGTTCATTCTCTTCCCTTGCCCCGGGGCGATGAGACCTGCGGCGCGACCTGCCCCATAGCCGAGCCTTTTGGCATGCCTGGGACGCATTCGAGGTGCGCCGGGTTTATGGCGGGAAGTAGGCAATGTCGGCGAGCGCCGTTGTGGCGCGAGGGTTGTTCAGAAACTGTTGCCAAAACATCACGATCGCGTGAGGCAGAGGGAAGCGGCGTAATTGCAACGCCGCTTGGTCGCCGGGAGGCCTCTCAAGCAAAAAGGCCGGGCATCTCCCGGCCTTTTTGCTATTGAAAACAGATGTTTAGAACTTGACCTTAACCGAAGCTGAGCCGGCAAGGAGCAGATCGTCGTCATATGTGTAGGTGACGTTGTTTGCGGCGTCGCCAACCCCGGTGAAGGTCGACGTTCCGCTGGTGAGGACACCGATCGAGCCACCAAGTCTGACCTCGATCTTGTCGTTCGGCGAATAGGAGATGCCGCTGGCGACGGCCCAGGTGTCCGATTGATAGCCGGAGGTCGTCGAGGTTCCACGATCCCAGGTCAGCGAAACCGCGGCCGACAGTTGGTCGGTGAATTTGTGCGCTATGCCGCCCGTGACCGTCCAGCCGTCGCGATAGAGCAGGTCGAAGGAAACTGGCGAGGGAGCACCGGTTACAGGGCTGCGAACACCTTGGATCGGAATGACGCCAAGCTTGCTCCATTCCTGCCAGCGGATAGAACCAAACGCCAGCCAGCCGGGCGCTATGCCGCTCTGCAGCTTGAGTTCCACGGCCTGGGGTATCTCGGCCGAGGCGGACACAGGGAACACTCCGGTGGCGCCTGGAACCAGATCCGCTGGAAAGGTGCCCCTGAAACCGGTGGTGTCGACGGTTCCCGACAGTTCGTCATATTTATAGCTCGAAGAGTAGACCAGGCTTGCGCGCAAGGCGATTTCGGGAATTTCATAGGCGGCGCCAGCACGCCAGCCCCACGCCTCGTCGGAAAGCTGGAACTTGCCGAGGCCGGTATTGCCGAAGGCCAGCAAGGTCTGGCGCGACAGGAATGCATCGACCTCCTGGTAGGAGACCCCGCCGATGAAGCGCAGGGCGCCCTTGCCGACATTCACCTTGTAGGAGCAGGTAAGCCCGAAATCATTTGTTCTGACGTAGTATTCGACCGCTGAAGGCGAATAGGCGTTGTTCGTTCCGAAGTCCGCCTCAGCACCATACGGTTCCGTATAGCTCGCAAGGCAATCCACTGGCTCAAAGATGTTGGCCTTGATGCCGATGCGCGGCACCGCATAGTCCCCACCAACGTCCACAGACGAAGACGACAGTCCCGAGCCATCCAGGCGCCGCACATTCTTCAGTGTGCGCTGTGGCGAAACATAGGTGACGCCGGCGTCGATCGAATATGGCGTGGCATCGAACAACTGGTCGATGTTGACACCGCCCCGGTCGAAGCCGCCGGCGTTGACAACGCCCGACATCAACAGCGAAAAGCACCCCGCCCCCAGCAGCGCTTTCAGACGCAAATTGTTCATGAATGTCCTCCCCTAGTACGAATGGACTAAGCTAGACCCAATTCAGGTTAACGGCGCAACAACGAATTCTCGATGCGTACATGTACGCCTCGCCGACCGTATTTCAGACAAGGTGACAGCTTCACCGCAGAGCCGGAAAACGACCATTTGGCTGCAAATCGAGCAAAAAAACTCGGAAAAACAAACCTGAAACTGCGCAAAAACCGCCCGTTTTGCGGCAACCGAGCCCATTGTTACATTATGGCAACAATGGGGGCCAAAACATTCCGTTTACGTCAAGATTTACGCTGCGGAATGCCTATTTTTCGTGCAGGAAGCCGCCCGAAAAGCGCGTTCGCAGAACTCGCGAATCCGGAGCATCAGGCCCAAAAAGCGGAAGCCGGTTTGGCAAATCCGCTTCCTCAGCCGTTTAAACTCTCAAATACCAGAGATGATGGGTCAACCGGCTTCGCGCACGCGTGTCAGCGCCACCGAAAGCTTCTCTTGCGCCTCGCGATATTCGGCGAGTTTTTCGCGCTCGGCTTCGACGACATCTTCCGGTGCGTTGGCGACGAATTTGTCGTTGGACAGCTTCTTGTGCAGGCGGGCGATCTCTTCAGTCACCTTGACCAGTTCCTTCTGCAGCCGCGCCGCCTCGGCGGCAAGGTCGATCAGGCTGCCGAGCGGCAGGCAGATGGTGGCCTCGTTGAGCACGATCTGGGCGGAGCCCTTGGGCGCCGTATCGACAAGCGAGATGTCGCCGACCCGCGCCAGTCGCTTGATGGCCGAGGTCTGACGCTCAAGCCTTTCGCGGGTTGCGGTATTGGCCCCGATCACCATCAGCGGCGCGATCGCCGCCGGCGGCACGTTCATTTCCGAACGCACGGAACGGATGCCTGAGACCAGGTCGATCAGCCAGTTGATGTCGGCGGCCGCTGCCTCGTCCTCGAAGTCGGGCGACGGCCACGCGGCATGGCAAAGCAGCGACGGCCGTTCCTTGCCCTCACCCGATGTCTCAGCCCACAGCTCTTCGGTCATGAACGGCATCATCGGATGCAGCAGCTTGTAGATCTCGTCGAGCACGAAGGCGACGCAAGCCCGGCTCTCGGCCTTGGCAGCCTCGTCCGCGCCCATGAAGACCGGCTTCAACAGTTCCAGGTACCAGTCGCAGAACAGGTTCCAGACGAAGCGGTAGGCAGCAGTCGCAGCCTCGTTGAACCGGTATGAAGTGATTCCATCAGTGATTTCACGCGCCGCGCGCGTCAGTTCGGTCAGGATCCAGCGGTTGACCGCCAGCTTGGCGTCGTTCAGCCAGAAATCGTCGTTTCTCGCGACGTCGTTCATCTCGGCAAAACGCGTCGCGTTCCACAGCTTGGTGCCAAAATTACGGTAGCCGGCGATACGAGCCGGATCGAGCTTCACGTCACGCCCTTGCGCGGCCATCACCGTCAGCGTGAAGCGCAGTGCGTCGGCGCCATATTCGTCGATGAGATCGAGCGGGTCGATGACGTTGCCTTTCGACTTCGACATCTTCTGCCCGTTCTTGTCGCGCACCAGCGCATGGACATAGACGGTGTGGAACGGCTCCTCCCCCATGAAATGCAGGCCCATCATCATCATGCGAGCGACCCAGAAGAAGATGATGTCGAAGCCGGTTACCAGCACGTCGGTCTGGTAGTGGGTCTTCAGCTCCGGCGTCTGGTCCGGCCAGCCGAGCGTCGAGAACGGCCACAGCGCCGACGAAAACCATGTGTCGAGCACATCCTCGTCGCGGATCAGGATTTCGCCCGGCTTGAAATTCTCGAGTTTGTCCTCGACCCAGGCCTTCCACGGCCCTTCCAGCGCCAGATAATATTCGATTGCGGCGGCGAGCGCCTCCTCCTCGGTCTTCTCGACGAAGATGCGGCCGTCCGGCCCGTACCAGGCCGGGATCTGGTGTCCCCACCAGAGCTGGCGCGAAATGCACCAGGGCTGGATGTTCTCCATCCAGTCGAAGTAAGTCTTCTCCCAGTTTTTCGGCACGAACCTGGTGCGGCCCTCGCGCACCGAGGCGATCGCCGGCTTGGCGAGTTCCGCCGCGTTCGCATACCATTGTTCGGTCAGGAACGGTTCGATCGGCACGCCGCCGCGATCGCCATGCGGCACGGCATGGCGATGCGGCTCGACCTTTTCGAGGAAGCCGCCCGCCTCCATCAGCTCGACGATCTTCTTGCGCGCGACGAAACGATCGAGGCCGTTGAGTTTATCCCAGACGGCCTGACGCTCTGGCGTTACCTCCAGCCCGGCGAGAAACTCGTCATTGTCGGTGAGGGCGACCGCCGCCTCGACGGTGAGGATATTGATGGCCGGCAGCTTGTGGCGCCTGCCGACCTCGAAGTCGTTGAAGTCGTGCGCCGGCGTGATCTTGACCGCGCCGCTACCTTTCTCCGGATCGGAATATTGGTCCGCCACCACCGGGATCTTGCGGCCGACGATCGGCAGGACGAGGTTCTTGCCGACCAGATGCCGAAAACGCTCGTCGTCGGGATGCACCGCCACCGCCGTATCGCCCAGCATCGTCTCGGGCCGCGTCGTCGCCACGGTGATGAAGGTTTTTGGATTTTCCGGATCGAAAACTTCGCCCTCGACGGGGTAGCGGAAATGCCAGAGATTGCCGTTGACCTCCTGCTGTTCGACCTCGAGGTCGGAAATTGCAGTCAACAGCTTCGGGTCCCAGTTCACAAGGCGCTTGTCCTTGTAGATCAGGCCCTCCTTGTAGAGGGTGACAAACACTTCGAGCACCGCCCTGGACAGACCCTCGTCCATGGTGAAACGCTCTCGGCTCCAGTCGGCCGAGGCCCCCAGCCGCTTCAGCTGGTTGAAGATCGCGCCGCCGGATTCGGCCTTCCACTCCCAGACCTTTTCGATGAACTCATCGCGCGTCAGGTCGCGGCGGTGGATCTGCTTCTCCATAAGCTGGCGCTCGACCACCATCTGGGTGGCGATGCCGGCGTGGTCCATGCCGGGCTGCCACAGCACGTTCTTGCCGCGCATGCGCTCGAAGCGCACCAGAATGTCCTGCAGCGTGTTGTTGAGCGCATGGCCCATATGCAGCGAGCCGGTGACGTTCGGCGGCGGGATGACGATGGTGAAGGCTTCCGCGCCCTCCTCGGCGCGTGCGCCGGCACGAAACGCGTCGGCCTCCTCCCAGACTTTGGCGATCTTCGGCTCGACGATTTTTGCGTCGTAGGTTTTTTCGAGCATGGAAAGGCGTCCGGGCTGTCGGGTTTTTGCTGGTCCGGTGTAAATCGGAAGGTTTTGGCCAAGTCAACCGCAAGCGAGCGGCAGACGGCCATGGCAGCAAATAGCGCCGGGCAGCAAATAGCGCCTGGGCAGATCGGGGCAACTTGCAGAAGTGAGTGTCGCAGGGCAATCGCTTTGAGGTTTGCGCTGCCCCTCATTGCCCTGCCGGGCATTTCTCCCCGTATAGTGACAGGGAGAAAGACGCCTTCGCAAAAGATTTCGCCAACCTTGAGCGTTGCAGGAAGGGTGCCCAGGCTGCGGCCAGCTCCTTCTCCCCGCCCCTAAACCGGGAGAAGATGCCGGCAGGCAGATGAGGGGCGGCGCCGACTTCGATAATTGGCCAGTCGAGCGCTTGGAAGCAGTTATTGCGCGCCGCGCGCTACACGTTCGATCTCTTCGCGCACCAGCCGCTCGACCAGCGTCGGCAGATTGTTGTCCAGCCAGTCCTGCAGCATGGGCCTCAGCATCTCCTCGGCCATCTCATCGAAGGTTTTCTTGCTGCGGCTGGCGAACGCATCGGAAAGCTCGCCGAAGGCGGCGGCAACTTGCCGGCCGGTATGTTCGGAAAGTATCGCCGGACGAGCGGACGGTGGCTCGCTCGTCGCCGGGCGCGCCAACCCGCTTCGCGACGGGGCCGGCTCGAAAGCAGATTCGGCCGCGTCCTCGATAATTTCGGCCTTCGGTTCGGAATCCGGCGTCTGTCGCAGCTCAGCCCTGTCTGGGGCCCTGTCCGGCTTGGCCACGGTCTTCGCTTCGCTAATTGCGGCGATATCACGCCGCCACCCGGCAACGATACTGTCGGTCGTCTCCGCAACCCTTGCCGTCGCAGGCGCATCCGGCCCCGGCTTGGCGACCGGGGCCGCTTCGGCCGCGACCCTGTCACCAGCAAGCGTCACGGGCGATTTGACCGGAGCCGAATCGGAACGCACCGGCGGCTCCCCGCGCGCGATGACAGGCTCGACGGCCGACGGTTGCGCCTGCACCTCGGTCAGCGTGGCCGGCCTCCTGGCGTCGAATCCCGGACGCAACTCGGCGCGAAACGCACTCACCTCAGGCGGCGCCCTGCCTGCCGCTGGTGGCGCCACGCCTACCTCCGGCGGCGCCACGCCTGCCGCCGGTGCCGGCATAGCTACCGCCGGTGCCGGCACGGCTACCGACGTCAGATCCTGCAGCAGGTCGTCCGTTTCGTCCGGCTGCTTGCGGCCGGTGTCGTTGTCCTCGATGATCCTCCTTATGGAAGCCAGTATCTCCTCCATGGAAGGTTCGCGCTGTACGCTGCTTGCCGTCGCCATCGTCACATCCGCCGCCCTTGTGACTCGTTGCAGATTTCCTGTCCGGCCAAAGCCGGATTCGAATCATGGCGACAGCGTAACCCACGGATCGACTTACGAGAATCCCCAATCTGAGGGCATGTTGGATTTCAACAGATTAGAGCCCGCGCGTCCTTTTTTGGACGCGCGGGCTAAATAGCTTGAAACTGGACGGAAGTTGAAACTGGTGAGGTGATCAGCGGCCGTCTGGCGTGCGCAGGCCGAACCACTTGTCCTTGACCGCATTGTAATGTTCTTCGGGCTTGTATTTCACCACCTGAAGGGCGAGACGCTCGACCGAAAGACGACCGACAGCAGACAGGATGGCATAGCTCGCCACCACCAAATCGCGTTCGGCGCTGGCCTGGTTGATCTTGGCGGTGATGAGCGTGGCCTGGGCGTTGAGAACGTCGAGCGTGGTGCGCTGGCCGACATTGCGCTCCTCGATGACGCCGCTCAGGGCAAGCTGCGCGGCGGCGATCACCTGCCTGTTGGCCACCACGGTTTGCTGGGCGGCGATATATTGCGTCCACGCCGAGGTCACGGCCTGCCGCACGGTGTCGCGGCTGACATCGACCTCGATCCGGGCCTGGCTGAGCGATTCCTTGTTCTGACGCACTATCGCCGACGTCCGCCCGCCCGAATAGATCGGTATGGTCAAGGTGGCACCGATGTTGGCCGTATTGGTTGTGCCATCCTGATCGCTGAGAGGATCGGATCTGCGATAGGCACTGGAAACGCCGGCGGAAGCCGAAAGCTGCGGCAGCAGCGCGCCTTCGGCTGATTTCACCGAAAACGCCGCCGCGTCGACCAGATGCTGGGTAGCGAGGATGGCCGGGTGCTCAACGGATGCGATCGCGATCGCCGCATCGAGATTCGACGGCAACAATTTCGCCAGCGGCGAAGCGGCCCTGAGCCTGCCGGGGTCGTCGCCGACGATCTGGCGATAGGTCGCAGCGCTCGCCAGCGCCTGCGCGCGGGCGGCGGCCAGTTCCGCCACGGCGGAAGAGCGCTCGGCATCGGCCTGTGCGACGTCGGTGCGGGTGCCTTCGCCGACCTCGAAGCGCGAACGCGCTGCGCGCGCCTGCTCGGTCAGGAACTGCAGGTTCTGCTCCGTCAGCACCGCCACTTGGCGGTCGCGAATCACGTCCATGTAGGCGCTTGCCGCATTGAACAGGATGTTCTCTTCGGTGTTGCGCAGGCTCTCGAACGAGGCGCGGACCTGCGCTTCGGCGGCGGCGACGTTGTTCCTGGTCTGAAAGCCGTCGAACAGGGTCTGGTCGATCTGGACGCCAAAGTTGCCGGTGGTTATCGCGATTTTTCCGTTCTGCCCGGGCACGTTGGGCTCATTTCTACGGGCATCGAAATGGCCCCTGGAGTAGTCGATGTTCGCGGAACCGGTGATGGTCGGGCGCCAGCCGGACTTGGCGATGGCAACGCCCTCATCGGTGACGCGGACGCCGGCGCGGGCCGAATTGAGCTGGGAATTGTTCTGATAGGCTTTTGAAAGTGCACCGAGAATGGTTTCCGCCGAGGCGCCTAGCGGAGAAAGCGCGGTCGCCGAAAGGAAGGCGACAAAAAGACTCTTTCGTAAAGACGGCACGTTATTCCCTCATTCGTTTTGCATGGGAACCACACCGCGCCGGCTTCTCCCATTCGAGCAGCCGGCGCCGTGTGTTTCAGGTTCCCTGCTGTCTGCCCCCAAAAGAACACCCCGGTTGTGCGGATCAGCAACAATTGTTCAAGCGCAAGCGAACATGACAACGGCTTTGCTGCAAGCCAAAATCACTCAGAACTCGAACGCACGAATACGATCGAATCCCGGTAGTGGCTTAATTGCCGCATTAAAGGCGCCTCTTCCGGTTACGACCCCCCCTTTTTTCAGGAACAATCGGGCCACACCCGAATTCCCCTGCCCTTCGACGGCGACGAGCCGACCGCCTTCGGCAAGCTGGTCGAGCAACGGTTCCGGCACTTTCTCCACGCTGCCGCCGATGAAAATGACGT
Source organism: Mesorhizobium sp. WSM4847 (assembly GCF_055811335.1). Classification (NCBI taxonomy): domain Bacteria; kingdom Pseudomonadati; phylum Pseudomonadota; class Alphaproteobacteria; order Hyphomicrobiales; family Phyllobacteriaceae; genus Mesorhizobium; species Mesorhizobium sp. WSM4847. The sequence goes on from NZ_JBVVPY010000005.1 coordinate 328,960, forward strand.
CGTAGGGCGCTCCCGCGGCATGCCCTTCCGGCAGCGGTCCCTTGACCACGCTGACATTGTCGCAGCCCAGCGCCGAAAGCGTCGACATCGCAGTCTCGGCCAATGCCGCATCGCTTTCGAGCGCAACGACGGACTTTGCCAGCCGCGACAGGATCGCCGCCGCATAGCCGGTGCCGCAGCCGACATCGAGCGCCGAATCCCCAGGGCCGATCTCGGCCAGTTGCATCAGCTTGGCCAGCGGCGAAGGCTCCATGAGATAGCGCGGGCCGTCCGCGGTATTGGCAATGCGGATGTCCTCGTCGATATAGGCCAGATCGCGCTGATCGGGGGCGACAAAGGCCTCGCGCGGCACGACAAGCATCGCCTCGAGCAGCGGCGCGCTGGTTACGTCGGTGGTGCGGACCTGGCCGTCGACCATTTTTACTCGACGTTCGGCAAAATCAGCGCTCATGTTCCAACCAATCCGCCCAAGACCAACCTGTTCAAGATCAATCCGCCCAAGATCGATCCGCTTGCCGCGCCAAGACCGCGGCTCATGTCGACTGGAACTCAAGCCCCCGGGCGCTGGTGCGCGGGAGCTTGGGCATTTGGAGGCCTCGCCCGGAATCGAACCGGGGTGCAAGGATTTGCAGTCCTCTGCGTAACCACTCCGCCACGAGGCCTCATTGCTCCCGGCGTTCCACCCGGTTCCAATAGGTTGCGGCGAAAATGCCGTCAAGCGGCCATGGTGCATTCCCGACGGTTTCCCCTCGGCCACGATGCCACGCGTCGAGCCAACGACACGCATGCTCCGAGAACCGGAGCGCAGCGGACATCAGAGCGCTGCGCTTCCAATTGGACGCGCGGCGCCGTAGGTAAGCGCAGAACCGCCATCATCTGGCCGTCGGAGCAGAATTTCCAAACAAGGCTCTCAGCCAGTCCGGGCATTTAGCCAGGTCGCCGGAAAGACGCCTTCGCAGGGCTTGCCGGCTTGCGAAGTCGGTACAGCCGTCAGTTCGGCCGCCGCCGCCGCTCCCACCACACGACGAGGCGGCGCCGGTGGCGACGCACCACGGCAAACTCGTAGGAGAGCACAAGCAATCCGATCGGCACCATCCAGAAGCCCAGGATCGGCAGAAAGCCGAGAATGCCGCCGAAGATCAGCACGACGCCGATTGCAATCCTGAGGCCGCGCGAGCGCGGCATGGTGAACTCACGGCCGAAGACCGATATTTTTCGTGCCGGTGGGTGGTTGTGGCTTGCTGCGCTCATGTCTGGTCAGTGGTCCGTTCGGGCAAACTAAAAGCACTAGCTGACGAAAGCCGCAACCGCCTTTTCGGTTCCGCGCACCCCGCCAGACGGCTCATATGAGGACGCACGCACATGATTGCCAGAAACCGTGGCGCGAAAAAGCGCCGAAAAATACGAAATGCTTCTTTGCAAAGCCGAAACGGGTTTGCTATAGGCTGCGCCACTCACATGAGAGCCTCTGTTCCCCGGTAGCTCAGTGGTAGAGCAACCGGCTGTTAACCGGTTGGTCGCTGGTTCGAATCCGGCCCGGGGAGCCAACATTTTCAAGCACTTAGCTGATTTTCGTAGCTTGCATCGAGTTGGCGAGACCCGTTCAGGGCTACGTTGGGGGCTACATCTGCACGAATCATGGCTGGCGACATATGAGCTCTCTTCCACCAGCAAACCCGTCCGCCTTCGGACTTCACATGACGTCCAAACAGTTGGCCGGCCTGCTAGTGTGGCTCGATGAACAGCGGGAAATCGTTGAGAGGGCGTGGATATTCGGGTCGCGATTCTCAGGGCAGCGGCGTGAAAAAGATACGTCCCACGGGCCCGATGTTGACCTTGCGGTTGAACTTCAGATCTCCCCAGACGGCAAACGTGATCTTTGGCTGCACGAATTGCGACATCGCTTGCGTGAGTTCCTCGACAAGAACGGTGCTGCCCTAGAACTCAGTGCAAACGAGGGGGAAGCCAACTTTGTCCATTTAGAGTTCTGCATTGAGGGATGGAAGGTCACTGACTATGTGGCCGAGGGCGCGACCCTGATTTACCCCTCGATGGAATGGAAAAGCCTGCCACGGTGAGGCGGCGGGCATTCCGATCAAACTTCGCGGAATAATGATGGACCTGAGACGTTGTCGATAGAGAACACCCTACCAAAAGGAGGTTATCGATATGCGCCTCTTCATCCTGTTTTCGGTATTACTTTTGACGGCCTGCATGACAGCACCACGCGGCGAGGCTCCACCCGCACCGCCAACCGCCTCTACATCGAGCGGGAGCAGTAGTGGCAGTGCCAGCAGTACTGGCGGTGGCGGCTACTAAAGACGCGATCGACACTCAGTTTTGGAAATCGCAGCGAGCGTTAATCGCGCCGAACTGACCGCCCCAGCAAAAAAAGCCCGCCACCACCGGAGGTGGCGAAGGCGACAATTGCAAAATTCCAAGCTGGGAAACGGGGCGCCGTATGACCGCACATTGCTCGATCTTCAGACAGCCCTCGAAGCCGCCGGCGTCGAGTTCATCCCGGAGAATGGCGGCGGCGCCGGCGTGAGGCTGAAGAAGGATTGACGCGCCGCCCGTGCCCGCCCGATCAGGACGCTTCCTGCACTTCCTCGACTTGTGGCGTCACGGGTGCAGGATTAATGACGTAGGTGTTCGAGGTCAGGTCGCTAGTAGATCGGATAATGATGCCGTCGTCTCTTAATCGGACAAACGTTGCCCTTGCGATACGCATGGGCTTGCCTTTGGCATCTGCGGCTGTGACTTTGTTCGACCAGGGAACGTGAGTGATGGTGTCAACGCGCTTGAGAAAGCGCTTTTCCGTCTCGGTCAACTCGATCACGCCCGTTCCTCGATATCGTTGGCAGCGTTTGGTTGGCCGGTAACGCCGATGATGCGACTCCGTTCCAAGGACCCAAAGGCAGACAGGCGCATGGTCGCTGCCTATGTCGAGAAACTCACAGTGGACGACCTTGAGGCCAAGGGCTTTCTGCCGAAAGGAGCGGCGGAGTAGCTAAACCCGTCGTTGCCGGAGATGCTTGCGCGTAACCAAACGTTGCTCCACGATGACCAGCAAGGCGGGGAGCACAGGCAATCATGGCCACAAGGTTTCAATCATCTGAGAGCCGCAGCTTTTGGGCAGGCATTATTCTTTGGTCGATTTTGGATTTTGCGATCGTCCTGGCCATAGCATCGCTCTGGAACGATTGGCCTGGCGAATTGGTAGTAGCCGCGGCAGTCACTGTCGCAATTTGGTTGGCTCAAATGGTGCTGGCCCTCTACGGCTTCGCTCGCTACATGGCATACTTCTGGTTTTTTGAGAGGGAGAGCCGAACTAAGGCAACGGTTGATCAGCTTGCTCAACTGAAAATGCCGGCTCCCAATGCCCTTTACAACGACGTTGACGAATATCTGCTGGCGGCAAACGATCCATCAACATCAAACGACGGCAGATTGTTTGCTGGAGCTACGCTTGGCATTTTGGAATCCACAAGGAAGTTTGGACCCACGGGCGTCGCCATCTCAACCGCTATGGTCCTCGAAGAAAGCCTCCGCCGATATAGCCGTATGAGGATGGTTCAAGAATGACCGGTGCCGTCCTTGGCCTTTGCCGTGCGCGTTCACTTGCGCGCGCCTCGCATTGGTGATCTGCTCCACAGTAACTTTGGGAGGGGCAACATGCCCTGGATGGCCCCGAAACCCAGTCGAATGCGGCTAACGCCCGAGCTAGTCGCCAGAGTCCTCAGTGTGGACGATTCTCTGCCACAGCCCTTCACCGCGCCGTCCGACGCCGACCATGATGACACCGTCCGGGCGATACTTGCCACCGCACCGTCAGCTGATGAGGTCTGGCTCTTTGCCTATGGATCGCTGATGTGGAACCCGGCCTGTGATTTCGTGGAGCAGCAGGTGGGCTTCGTGCCCGGGTGGCACCGCTCCTTCTGCCTCGGTTGGGACCGGTGGTTTCGAGGATCAGACAGCAAACCCGGTCTCATGTTGTCGCTCGACCGTGGCGGGCATTGCAAGGGCGCAGTCTATCGCCTGCCGCCGGATGCTATCGAGGCCAATCTCGGCAGGCTCTTTCGTCGTGAGATGCGCGCCAAGCCGTCCGCTCATTCGCCGCGTTGGGTGAATGTTCGCAGCGAGAACGGACCGCTTCACGCGATCACCTTTGTGATTAACCGGAACAGCGGACGCTATGTCCGCGGGCTGTCGCTGGAACAGATCGCCGACGCGCTCGCGGTCGCGTGCGGTCCGTGGGGTTCCATGGCCGACTATCTCCACAGCACTGTAAGTCACCTTGAGGGTATGGGGATTCACGACAGGCAATTGTGGCGTTTGCAAGAGCTGGTAGCCGAACGCATCGAAGCGTCGACTGCCGAAGATCTTCCCCGCGAAATGAGCCAGCGGGACTCAACCCTCAGACCATGACTACTGGTGGATTGAATTATTTGAATCGCCAAGCCCGATAGTTTTCAACGGCGGACCCTACCCCAATCCGCCTGGCCGGCGCCGTCAAGCGCCTTACCCCAACGCCCCCCAAGTGGCGCCGGCCACCCTCAGCCCCCTTCGTTCGAAAGTTGGCTTCCAATCGCGATTGCGCGCCCGCTGCTGGCCTTCGTAGTCAGGAATGCATGTGAAGAACACCTGCCGGCGGTCACGGCCGGCAGCCTTGCAATTTGAGCAGACAAGAGCCCGACCAGGTCGTCATGCATCGAGCCGTGGTCACGGCCGAGCCTGTCAATCAGGGCCTGAATGTCGAGCTTCATCGATTTGCAGCACATCGGGTGTCCGCAATTCACATAGATGGTTTCGCGGGCGGCCAGGGTGTCGGCGAGGGTCTTTTGGGGCATGGCGATCTCCGTTGAAGGGTTCGCCGCAACGGGGAGGAATATAATCCTGATTTCGATGATAAGGGCAAGCGGATTGGTCGCAGCTCTGAGCGAAACAGCCCGCGACAGTCGCGCTAGGTTCTCTTGAGGTTGAGCGGCAGGCATTTTAGGCCGCCTAGGGAGGGAACAGGGAGACCTGTTTCGGTATCTCGAAAACCGCCATGGATACGAAACAACGCACGGCGCAACGCTCTGGTCATAAGTGCGGCCGCGCCAATCGCCCCTCACCTAATGGTCATGGCTCTCGTCCAATGGAATGCGGTCGATCGGAATAATTCCGCCGGGTGGCTCGTTAGTCCCATAGAGCATGCCGGATACGGCAAAGTATCCGATGTCACTTCAACAAAGCTGCCAGACAGGCTGCTGCCGCTCTGGCTCAACTCGAAGGAGACCAGAGATGAAAACGGTTGTTTCGACCTCTTTCACAAGACGAAGCGTCGTCGCCGGGCTGGCCGTCGCCCCGATGGCTTTGGCAGCGGCGGATAATACCTCCGCGCAGGCCAACCAAACCACGCCTGAGAACAGTCTGTACGAGCGGCTGGGAGGCGTCTTCGCCATCGCAGCGGTGGTGGATCACTTCAGCGACGCCATCGTGAAGAACCCCATCGTCGGCCAGACGTCCGAGAACCCGCAGCTGCGCGAATGGCACACCAAGAACCTTGGAAGGCTGCCCGGCCTCAAGTTCATGCGCACGCTGTGGGTCTGCGACGTTTCTGGCGGGCCCTTCAAGTTTGTGGCCACCAAGCCCGGCACGACGCACCTTGGCCTTGAGGAAGCCCACCGGGATCTCCGGATCTCACCCGCGGAATTTGATGAGGTCGCAGCGGAACTCGGGCGGACCCTGGACCATTTCAAGGTTCCGAAGCCCGAGAAAACCGAGGTCCTGGCAGCTTTCGCCGCCCACAAAGATGAGGTCACCGCCGGCTTCGTCAAGCAGGGCTGAAGCGCCTTAGGGTCGACTCAATCAACCTACCGCAAGTGCGGCTGCTTAAGGGTCAACAAAACGAGATTCAGATCGAAGCGGAAGCTCACTCGTCATCCCAGAAATCCTGCAGCGAGGCGTGCCGAAGATCTTCCTCGCCTCTCAGATGCTTCACGCGGGCTTTTATCCCCGGCTTGACCCACTGCGTTGCCGGCCGCTTTGGCATGTCCTTAGGCGATGGCCCGGCATGCTCATGGACGCGCTTCCAAAGTCGCTCCCGCATCTCGCGGTTGACGCTGACGAACGCACTGCCGATATATTTGCGGGTCTCCGGCTCGGCCATCAGGGCGAACGCCGGCTTACCCCGCTCGCGTTCGACGCCAAGAAGTTCAAACTCGCTTTCGGTGAAGGATTTTGTCTTCAGCCAATTGGTGGTCGGGCCGCTGCGATATTTGCTGTCTCGACGCTTCGATACCATCCCTTCCAGCCCGGCCGCGTCGATCAGATGATAGATCGCGTTGGCTTCGCCCGGCATCGTCTCGCTGAACTGGACGGCTGTCAGACCCTATAAGCCCGGCCAGGATTTCCCGCCGATCCTCAAGTGCCATGTCGCGCAAGTCGTGGCCGTTAAGATGCAGCAGATCGAACGCGACGAAGTAGAGGTCGTGCTGGCGCCTGGTGATTGCCTTGCGCAGCGCGGCGAAATCCGAAAGGCCAGCATCATTTAACACGACGACTTCGCCGTCGATGATGGCGTTCTGTACGCTGAGACCTTTGGCTGCCTCGACCAGTTGCGGTACTTCGATGTCCAGTCTAGGCCGCGGCGGGTGAAGATCCGCACACCGTCGGCGTCGATGATGATCTGGGACCGGTAGCCGTCGAATTTGGCTTCATGCATCCAGTCATCGCCTTGGGGCGGCTTTGCTACCAAGGTAGGCAACATCGGCGGAATGAACTCGAGCCGGCCGGCGCCGGTACTTACAATTTTACGCACTTATTCGATTCTAGGCGGCCGGCTTATATTAGCGAGAGTGAACGGAACGTGAGTCCGCAGGGCTGCAGAAAAACATGCTGGCCAACTTTCGCATTATTCGATCCATCAACCTCACAGCAGGTCTTCAGCAACCCAGTCGAATTTCCTAAGGCCTACGCTTGGAGGCTTTCGCTTAAGAAGGCCTTGTTCACTTGCTGCCGCCTTGAAGGCATCGAACGCGGCTTGTTGGGTGCAGTGTCCGGCCAAGCATTCCTCGATCATTCGAATTGCTCTAAGTCGGGATGGCTTGTCCATGAATGGCCATGGTTCCTGAAGCGCCGTCTCAGCATCGGGGATCGACGCCACTAGCATCGACCTGTCATTCAGGTAGATCGTAATCGATATAAACGCCGGCATCTCTGTCGCTCTCCAGAATTGAAGTGGCTAAACGCGAAGACATGGCGGTGGTTGCATGAAGTTCGTCGGGGCTGTGGGGGCTTTGCTTTGCGTCTACCGACCTAACGGCAGTTTTGACGCTAAGACGAGTTCGTCCTCGTCAGTGATACCGGCCGTATAATTTGCAAGGATCCGGGACGCGAGAGCCTCACGTAGCTGTTCGGAGTCGCCCTCACGCTTGAGCCGGTCGAACACACGGCCCAGCGTAGCTACTTCGGATGCACTGAAGACGCCTAATTCATTGGCTTTTCGATAAATCGGCATAGCACCCCTCCGGCTAAGGCATTCTGCGCAACTAATACGATTCAGGACATCTCGGACAACAAAAAAAGCCCGCAGCACCTTTGGGAACCGCGGGCGAGACGCCTTAGTCAAGGCGCCGATTATATATCTGACAGAAAGCCGCCTAGTGGTTAAATTCTGACGCTTGGTACCGACGCTAAATTCCCGCTACCGACCCGTTGCGGAAATTCGTTCGCCCGTGCCGAATTCACGCCCTTGACCCGAAGGCGACCTTCATTCTCCTCTTGCGAACGGCAGCAATGCGCCCAATTGCAGTCAATCCGACGGTCGCGTCCATTCCTCAAAAGCGGCCGGCCACAGACAGCTTTGCCCCAGAAGGCAGACAAATTCCCGAGTTCAGCGAGGATCGCAGAACCCGATTTGATGCCGTCGATGAAGCGCTCGATTTCGCGGATCAGCAAAACTTATTCTGGACGATCCGCGAAGACATGCAAAGATGCCCGTGGTGAGACCATCGGGGGGCGCACGTGAGGGCAGACAGTCAAGCGGTTCGTACGAATGGGGCGGATGTCCTCGCTGAAGTGCTTTTGGCGAATGATGTCACCGTATGCTTCGCCAATCCGGGAACATCGGAAATGCATTTCGTTGCAGCGCTGGATCGCAAGCCAGAATTGCGATGCGTGCTCGGTCTCAGCGAGGGCGTGGTCACCGGCGCCGCCGACGGCTACGCACGAATGACCGGTCGCCCCGCCGCAACCTTGCTTCACACAGGACCAGGGCTGGCCAATGGGCTGGCCAATTTGCACAACGCCCGCCGCGCCCGCACTCCGATGATAAATATCGTGGGTGACCATGCTTCCTATCACCTTCCGCTCGACGCGCCATTGACCACGGACATCGAAGGACTGGCCGCGCCGATGTCGAATTGGGTGCGTCGCGTCAACGGTTCCCTGGATGTCGGCCCTACGGCTGAGGCGGCCTATCGTGCCTCGTTGTCGCCGCCAGGAGTTGCAACGATGATTCTGCCTGCCGATGCCGCGTGGGGAGAAGTTGCCACGCCGTCGCCTTCGCGAAAGATATCGATCGACGCATCGCGCGCGCCAGATCCTCAAACGGTGCGAGCGGTGGCAAGCGCCATTCGCGCCAATCCGGGGCGCGTCGCAATGGTTGTCAGCGGAACCGCTGCGCGCGCCGACGCTCTTACAATCGCAGGCCGGATCGCGATTGCGTGCGACGTTCGGCTCTTCAACGAAGTGTTGGTAGCCCACACTCAGCGTGGCCTCGGGCGGGTCGCTCCGGTGCGCATTCCTTATCCGATCGACTTGGCGCTCGAAGTCTTGAAGGACGTCGACCTGCTAGTTCTTGTCGGCGCGCCGGAACCGGTGGCGTTCTTCGCGTACCCCGGAAAGCCGGGCAGACTGGTTCGGGATGGTTGTACGGTCCTGACCTTGGCCAAGCACGGCGAGGATTTGAAGGGAGCGCTGGAAGCACTGCATGACGAGCTCGGCGTGAAGCGAACGCAGTCGCTGCAACTGATCGCGCCAAATGGAGACGAAGGCTATCCAGTTGGACAACTGACCGACGATGCGGTTGCGGTTATTGTGACGCACAAAATTCCCGAGAACGCCATCATATGCGAGGAGGCAATAACCTCTGGCCGACGGTTCTTCGCGCTCTCCGCCTTTGCGGCTCCACATGACTTCATCTCGCCGACGGGGGGATCCATCGGTGACGGCATCCCTCTGGCAACTGGTGCTGCTATCGGGTGCCCGGATCGAAAGGTAATTAATCTCCAGGCCGACGGGAGCGCCATGTACACCGTGCAGGGGCTTTGGACGCAAGCCCGCGAGCATCTCGACGTGACGACGATCATCTTCTCAAATCGGACTTACGCCATCCTCCACGCCGAGATGCGTAACGTGGGGGTCGCCTCCATCGGGACAAATGCTCAACGAATGCTCGATCTCGATAATCCCCCAATCGATTGGGTCTCCCTTGCGCGCGGTTTGGGAGTAGAGGCAGCAGTTGCCACCACCTGCGAGACGTTCAGTACGCTGCTTGACGCGGCCTTGTCGCGCCATGGGCCGTTTCTAATCGAGGTCCGAGTTTGATGAATGTGCCTCAATGGCCCGAGACATTGCCTGTTCGTTCCGGTTCAGATGGTAAAATTCCAGTCCATTGCGGACCCGCGTGATGACCGCATACGGCACCCTTGGAGTCGGACATTGGCCAACGTCCGATTTGCGCCTAAAATCGGACATTGAGATCAGCATTGCCCCTTTCTGAAAGCCGACATCCCAAGAACCACGCTGAGGGTCGTGGTTGCGCCATGAGCAGTCATTGGCCAGCTACTGGCGGAATGTCTCGGTCCGACCCACTCCGGCATTAACGCGACGGGTCGGACTTCCGGTTGTCGAATGACGTGGTCGTTGCCGCCCCGTTGCGAAGATCTCAGATTTCCCCGAAATAACGGGCACGCGCCTGATCATCTGACGGCGCCTCGGGCCCTAGTCCGGTTGCATCGGGGATACGTGCCGGATCACGAGCAAAAAGTGCGAATGCATGCTCGCGCCGCCGGTCAGCCGCTTCTCCCCGCTCGAACAGCAGAGCTGTCTCCATCTCCTCCAAGCGTCGCATTCGGCCGTAGAAATCATCGTGGTCGCTGGCGTAGGCTTCCGCTGCCGATCGCCAATCGGAACTATCCAGCAATTGATCCCGCAACAACCGGACATCGCGAAGCGTTCGCGACAACCCCCTGCCCCAGGCAGGATCGGTGGCGGCGGCCGTATCGCCAATCAGAACGACCCCGTCGCGATAAGGTCTGTCGACCCATCGGTGCGATCCGTCGAAGCTGGCAAATGGACCCGCCTGCCGTGCTCGATCAAACCAGTGGCCCGGCGCGCCTGTAGCCTTAAGCTGCAGGACCATTTCTTCTACCGAATGGCGGCCGGACAAGCGCTTCGGCAGTACATCCTTGTGATAGATGAGATAGATACGGTTGCGACCGGGCGCAATTCGCATCGCGATCACCATTCGCCCGCCCTTGGGATCATAGAAGAGGTTGATAGTGCTTGCCGGTGGCGGAGCATTGCCGGCCAAAAACTCCGAACAATCGACTTCGCCCTCCAGGATCATGCCGGCCGTAACGAGTTGCTCGGGGTCATGCCTCACCTCAAAACCGAGAAGTGAGCGCAACCGCGAATCTCGGCCGTCTGCCAGAACGACCAGGCGCGCAGAGAGGCCTTTGCTGTCACCGCCGATGTGAACTCGTGGCACGTCTCCAAGGGTCACCGAGGAGGCTACGTGACCACGCGTGACCGTGGTTCCTAGACTCTCGGCATGTTGCAAGAGGACTGTTTGCATCTGCGGATGGGGAAATGTCATGCAGCAGGTTTCGCCGGGCGTCGTCGCAAGCAGGTCGCGCACAGCGGGCGGTGAGCCGCTCCTGAATCTCGAATAATAGGCTGCCTCCATGGCGCAGCTTTCCAGAAGCAAGTCGTAGATGCCCAGGCGCCGCGCCTCTAGACTCCCCCAGGGCATGAGAACCTCGCCGCGGATGCGGTCCCTGAATTCGTCTTGGTGTTCGACAATGAGTATTCTCAAGCCGCGGCCGGCGAGGGCGATGGCCAGCGAAGCCCCTGCAAGACCACCACCAACGATTATCAGGTCGTGGTCAGCGCCAGCGCCGTTGGACCATCGAGTCTCGCTTTTTCGATCTGGCATGGCTGACACCGAGCGAATTTTCAGTTGGCTAATCCAGCGGCTTCGGCCACGACTGAGTCAAAAGGCTATCACATGGCAGCGGTGGGCGATATGCGCGCGGCGAGTTTGTTTCCGATGTGCGGTCCGGCGTGTACACAGAACAGCAACACTCGGTTCCGATCGCATACGATGAGTTGGCGTCGTTCAAATCTTCATTGAGCCTTTTGTAACTGCTTGGGGCGCAGTTATCCCTGAGGTGGCGAGGGGAAACCTGTCTGGCAGACGTCCGCTTGAGTTCAGGTCACGACGATGCCCACACCAACCTGAATGTCCGATCTTGAATATTCGCAGCCCAAAGCTGCCGGTCCGCTTACGGCCCCGATTGAGACGTTCACAAAGTCGTCGCAGGGCGTCCGCTTCTGGCGCTGCCTGCTCGTTTCGATTGGCGAGGCGGAGGGCAGAAACCACCCAAAGCGGTATTCCCTTTCGGGTATCAAGCGTCAGGTTTTCACCGCTAGCGCTTGGCAGCTAGCACCGAGCTAAGCCCCTAACCGTAGAGGATCGTCCAACTGTGAAAACCGGGTAACGCATTGTTGGAGTCGTCCCTCTCTTCGGCCACGGGCCTTACGGGCTGTCACTGAAAAGCCCGCGCCTCTGGCGGAGAGCGCGGGCCCGATCGGGTTGTTGCGGCCCGATCTGCAGCGGGCAACGGAGGTGCGTGCCCGCTGGTCACATACAATCATTGGAAATCGCTGAAGTTCCGCCCTGACTAGAAGCCATAGCCCTGCATCGATCAGTCCCTCGCCTCTGTCTGATGCCGGAAATCGGCGTTGGACGTGACACCATTGGTTTGAGCCCGAACGCCGGCTCGGTTGTCGAGCGGGCCGCCAAGGCTGAGAAACGACAGCAACAGCGTGTCGGCCTGGATTGCCGGCCGGGTCAACCGTGCCGGAATAGACGCTCGCGGGCCGGCCGAACGGCCCCGTTCCATGATGTGTTGCAGCGCACGCGGCAGCTCTTTGTGATCCATGTTGGGGAACATATGCGTCTCCTTCAGACGAGGGTGCTGGCGGCGTCGGCTATAGCGGCGCGGATACGGGCATAGGTTCCACAGCGGCATATGTTTCCGGCCATGGCGGAGTCGATCTCTTCGGCGGTCGGCTGCGCGCCGGGCGACAGCGACGCGAGCAAAGCCGTCGCGCTCATGATCTGGCCGCTCTGACAGTAGCCGCATTGTGCCACGTCGTGCCTGACCCATGCAGCTTGGACAGCCGCGCCGACACGGTCGGTGCCGTCGGTTGTCTTTTCAATCGTGGTGATCCTGCCGCTTTCAACGGCGGAAACCGGTGTGCTGCACGAGCGGATTGCCTCGCCATCCAGATGCACCGTACAGGCGCCACAGAGCGCTGCCCCGCAGCCGAATTTGGTGCCGCTCATTCCGAGCGTGTCACGCAGGACCCAAAGGATCGGAGTTTCGGGGTCAACGTCAATCTCGTGCTCTCGCCCGTTGATATTCAGTGAGATCATGGCCGGTAGGTTTTCGGGGACGCCGAGCGACACACGGTCGTCGAGACATCGCGGCTGCCATATGTCACGAAGAGCCAACTCGGCACCGCTGCCTTCTATGCCTTCTTCGTTTTGTGGGCAGGATGGAGTCTCGATTGGAATTCATCCGCGTGGATGTTGATTGTCGGAATGGCGGCATTCGTCGCCCTTACGCGCCTGCTTCCGGTCGGGCGGCCGCGAAGAAACAGACGGAACGCTAATGGCGGAGGCTGCGGCGGCGGCGGTGGTGGATGCGGTGATGGCTGTGGCGGCGGGTGTGGCGGCGGTGAATGAGCAGTTCCGGGCAGGTATGTCTCCTGCCCCGGCCATTCGCCTGGCTCGGCGCCACCCTAGGCGACCCCACCTCCCCCGCTCCCTGCGGCGCCGGCCATCTTTTCGCTAATGTAATGCATGTCGCGCAAAGCACGCCCTCGGGCAGGAACTGAGGGTGCGCAGCGGTTTGCAATAACGGCATGCGTAAACCCCAAGCGCGCCGCATGCGTCGCACGAGTCCATTCCAACGCAACGCGCCTCAGGCAGCTACATCGGTTAGGCAGTAACGCCACCGCGACCGGTTTTCTGTGCCGTCATCCAGGGCATTGCTGCAGAGACGTCCTCGAGGATCTTGGCCGATCTCGCGAAGCCGGCGAAGGCCTCGCGTGCAACTGAAATGGGAACCTGGCCATCATAGGCGCGCTGGCAGGCGCGGAACGCCGTGTCAAAGATTGGCCCTCTGCGATTGTTCGGCCATTCCTGCAGGAACTCGAAAGCATCAGCCAGGCATTCGATTTCTTCCACCATGAACTCCCCTTTCCTGACGAAAACAGGCCGGTCGAAAGTCCTGTCGTTCATTAGAACCTCCATTCAACTGAACGAGTGTTTGAGCTTCCAAGAGAGCCGTGAGCGACGGCTGCGGAAAATATGTGAAGCGCACTTTTTGCTGTCAAGGAACGGCCAATTCGGGACTGAAGCAAACCTCCTCGCAGGACAGGGACCGCATGCGGAACGTCGCTGTGTAGCGCTGCAACCCGCAGCCGAGGACGGGCGAACGCCATCGCTCCCGATGAAACCGAACTCTCGCAAAGGCCGTCGGCAGCATTCGTCACGCCGGAAGGCCCGGACAACAGCAGAAAGCCCGCGCCCTCGGGGAGAAGACGCGGGTTGACCGGAGCTACCGATCTCGCAGCATTGTATGAGGGGACAATACTACGCTGCTGGCACTAAATTTTCCTCGCAGGACAGTGTTCCAGCCTCACAGACTGGCACAGGCAAAAAAAGCCCGCCGTACCCGCAGGTGCGACGGGGCGATCAAGCGGTCAAGCACGGCTTGGGGGGGCTGAGATGTGCCCGGTGCGCGCGGACCGAGAAAAATCATTCGCGTGCTGGCTGCCCGGCGTCTACCAACCGCCAGTTGGAAGGGTGGGCCGAACGGAGAGCCCGCGCCTCTGCTGGAACAAGGACACGGCCTATTCGGCGCGCTCGCTGGCTCAGTCCGGCGCGCGCCTGGACGCGGCTTCCGCGCCCGGTCAATTCGCTTGGAACAAAACATTCCAGAGGTGGTTTTCCCCATGAAGGGACAGACTTTTCGAAGGAGACGTCTCGTGAAAAAAGTTCTGATCACCAGTATGCTGGCCATAGGCGTTGGCTGTGGCGCAGCATTCGCTCAGGAACAGCAGCCGGCCCAAAGCCAGTCCGGCACCGACTGCCCGGCTGGCTCGGCCGGTTGCCCGGAAGGTGCGAGGGGCAAACAGGGTAAGGCCGGCGCCACCACCGAGGAGCAGGCTCAAGGCAAGGCGAAGATGCAGACAGACGAGCAAGCCCAGGGTAAAGCCGGCGTAACCACCGAGCAGCAGACTCAAGGCGAGGCTGGCGCCACAACTGAGCAACAGGCGCAGGACAAGGCCAAGACCCAGACCGAGCAGCAGACCCAGGGCGAGGCCGGCGCCACCACCGAGCAACAGACTCAGGGCGAGGCCGGCGCCACCACTGAGAAACAGACTCAGGGCGAGGCCGGTACCACCACCGAGCAGCAGACCCAGGGCACTACTCAGTCACAGGATGAGACGGAGACCGGCGCGATCAGCAATGTGACCGTTGAACAGAAAACGCAAATCACCCAGATCCTCAAGGAGGAAAAGGTCGAACCGGTTGCCGACGTCGATTTTGACATCTCGGTGGGTGTCGAGGTTCCGCGGCAGAGGGTTGAACTGCGTCCTCTGCCACGGCGAATCATCGAGATCGTCCCAGCTTACGAAGAGTACCAGTATTTCGTGTTGGCCGATGGCCGTATCGTCATCGTCGACCCGGATACATTCAAGATCGTCCTTATTCTGGCCTGACGCCCTAGTTCGGGCTAAACGAGGGGTCCGCTGCCCCCACGGCGGAGCCCTCGTTTGCATGGACCAGTCTCTGCCACCAAAGGCACGGTTATTACGCCTGTTCAAACTGACAGGCTTTCTGCGTGTCGAGGTTTCTTCAGCCGCTTCCCACCTGGATTACATCTGGACGGCGTCCTCCCTGCTCAAAAGGCCTGAGCTAGGACTTCGGTCTGGCCGCTTGCCGACCATGGGCTGGCCCAGGCAGTGCTTTGGTCCGGGACCGCTATGGCAAAAGCCTGAAATGGGGGAGTTTGTAGGAACCGAGCTTCTGCTGGCGTCGTTGCGATCCCGACACCGTGACAGGAGGCTGCAATGGACCCCAGCATTCACCAGGCACGTTGGCTGCTTTTTCCGATATTTGGCCTGGCGTTCGGGGTTGCAGCCGTTGGGCTTTTCATCGGCTGATGAGGTCCACCGATGAAGGCAACGCACTCGCGCAGTCATGAGTCCCTTCCTGCGCCAGCGAGACCCACCGGTTCTCCCCCTCGAGACTGGTGGGTCTTGACACAGCCCGATGATGGCGAAAGCCTGATAAATCGGTGCAGTTCAGAAGATTGGCTTGGGCGAAGGATTGACTTGGGCGAATTCGAAATAGGCAGAGATGCAACATAGGGCGTGACGGTAAAAGGATATTCTGGCGTGCTATTGGCAAATTCATTGATCACAGACGCAATACGGCCGCAGCGCCCGAAGCATTGTGAGACAAGAGTTCTCGCCGGTGCGCGGCCTGCCCGGCCTCAATCGCAGCGCAGTCTCAAATCTCTTCGAGGGCTTCGCGTCGCCATCTGCCTGAGCGCATCGGCCTTGGTTCTCGTCGTCAGCCCCTACCGTGTGGCACAGGACGGCCTGTCCCTGACGCTAAGCCCACAGGCCGCCTGGGCACAAGGGAACTCTGGGAACGCTGGGAACTCAGACTCCGGCAACTCTGATTCCGGCAACTCCGGCTCCGGCAACTCCGGCTCCGGCAACTCTGGCTCCGGCAACTCCGGCTCCGGCAACTCTGGCTCCGGCAACTCAGGAGACACTGAAAGCCCCGACAACTCTGGAAACGCTCCTGGAAATGCCACAGACCCTGGAAATGCCACAGACCCTGGAAATGCCACAGACCCTGGAAATGCCGCAGCCCCACAGGCCACGGACCCGAACGGCAATGCGAACAAAACAAAAGCACTGAACGTCACTCCCCCGACAAATCCGGCTACCGCGCTAAATCCTGGCAACAAGCCCAAGACGTATATCAACGTGACCACTGGAGACCGGATCGAGGTGCGCGGGGCAAGCGTGGGTGTGGTGCATTCCAACGGGCTGAGCGAGCGCATCGACGGCGGCCATTACGAGATGCGCGATGCCATGGGCCGCACCATCATTCGGCGGCAGGCAAAGAAATCCGATCGGGCAAGACTGCTCCGGATGATCGAGTGATGGCGCGTTCCACAGGCCGCAAGGCTGTCTTGCTTCATGCAGGATCGCGGACAGGCGGATGCTGATGCTCGGTCGCGTCGCGCAATGTCATCGCGGCTTCGGTCCGGTTGCTCACATTGAGCTTGGCCAGAATCCGCGTCATGTGGTGCTTTATGGTTTTCTCGTGCAGGTTCAGCTGAAGACCGATCCGCTTGTTGCTCAATCCCGCGGCAACGAGCGTCAGGATCTCTCTTTCGCGACTGGTGAGTTCGCCCAGAACGTCGGGTTTCTCGATCGCGGTTGGTTGGCTGGACAGGTCGACCAACACGCGCGCCGACAATTGCGGACAAACATACCGTTCGCCCATCGCCACCGTGCGCAGTATGGCGGCCAGGGTTCTCGATCCGACACCTTTTAGGACATAGCCTCTTGCCCCGCTCTGCAAGGCGGCCATGACGTGCTGGTTTTCCTCCGAAACGGTCAGCATCACGATTTTCAGATCCGGGTGCCGCTCCAGGGCCGGCTCGACTGCGCTGAGGCCCCCTCCAGGCACTGAGATGTCCATCAGCAGAATATCGAGTTGCTGGTCTTCCGATATCCGCAAGGCGTCATCTCTACTGCTGCCTTGGGCAACGATCTCGAACCCGCCGATCTGCTCGAGGGTGCGCACAACGCCTTCCCTGAACAGCGGATGGTCGTCGACAATGGCGAGCTTTATGGCCGCTGCCATCACGCCTGTCCTATTTCGACTGTGTTGAGAACCATTTTCACCACCGTGCCGTTCTGTGAAGATGTTACATCAAATTGGCCGCCGAGGCTTTCTACCCGCTCACGCAGCCCGATGAGCCCCAGCCGTTCAGGATGGATGATCTTCGGGTCGAAACCTGGGCCGGTGTCGGAAACCTCGATAGAAACGCGCTCCCCGTCGAAATGTTTCGCGACCGATTGATCGGCACCCCCGGCATGGTGAAAGCCGTTGTTCAGCGCCTCCTGAATGAAGCGAAAGATGCAGATCTTGGCCGCTGGCGACAAGGGTGTGTGGCTCCCGGTCATGGACAGCATCACTTTGACGCCGGTCCGCTCTTCGTGCGCTCGCACGGCAAGCTCGAGGATTTCCGTCAACTCGGCATTCTCGACATGCGGCAGCATAAGACCCTTGCTGACATTCCTGATTTCTCGCATCGCATCGTCCAGATTCGCTTTGACCACCTGCAATTCCCGTGCGCGCGCCGCAGCCGGCGTGGCCGGATCGGTCAGCACGGGGCTGTCAATCCCCAGCGCAGCGAGGGCAACCAACTGCGCCGGCCCGTCGTGCAGGTCCGCGCCGATTCGCCTGAGGTGACGTTCGTTAAGTGCCGTGGCGCGCTGCGAAGCACGTTGCACCCGCAGCCTCAACATTCTGTTTTGAGCGACCAGATCGGAAAGTTCGGCAATACGCTGCTTCAAGGAGCGGCTCTGGGAACGAATCGTGCGGCTGCCACGAAAAACGATCACCGAAAGCCCGAGGAAAAAAACCGCGGTGACTGCTGCGACATCGAACCAGGTCCGAACGAGTGCCTGCCGGAGATCCTTTTCAAAATCGGTGGCGATCTCGTCGAATTCCAAAACAGCCACGACTTCGCCCGACCACGGCTGAAGCATCGGATTATAGATTTCAAGAAGATGCAGGCTGCTGTCCCTCTCAGCCTGGTTATCATAGTCCCTGTCCAATTCAGCAACCATGTCGCCGGCGAATGCGGCCCGGAGATTGTCGCTGAGTGGAAGGCGCTTCCCGACCAAATTTTTATTGGTTGAATAGAGGATGGTGCCATCGCGGCGCCAGAGCTTGAACGATTCGAGCCTTGTGCCGAGTGCGCCTTGTCCCAGCGTTTCATCCAGCGCGTGCGCAACGCTCTCGTCCAGCATCTCACTCTTGCGCATGTCGGGAAGCAGCGGCGCGATGACGCTGTCGACGTAAAGAGCGGTAGAGGCGGCCGAGTTCCGGGTGACGGCGGCTTCTATCTGGCTTGTCACGGACATTCCCACCACGATCATCGCCGACAGCGAGAACAGCCCGCCGGCGAGCAGAAACTGAGTGGCCAGCGACAGTGCATTCCACCGATCGAGCAATCTTGTCGGTCTGTATGGCGCCATATCTCCACTGGCCCGGTCGGCGGCGCGTCGCGCCAGCGGCACGATTCGAGAGAACCAGCCAATCTGTCGTCGAACGACGCTAAATGACGCCATCTTTGATCTGCACCGATCAATAACAAGGGAACTTAGGGCTTGCGGGCTGGACGAAAACCGCAACCTTGCGGTTTTTTGCGCAAGCGCCACTGCCATGGTTGAGCGAGGCAGCAAATATGACTCCTCAACCACGTGCTGCAGGCACCGGTCGCCCCTGGCAGCGCGGCGGAAGGTGCGGCGTCTTTCACTTCCGGTCGCGCAATGCTCTCACCGCTTGCGTAAGGGTCACCCGATCGTTGCCGTTCTTTTTGATCAGCCTGCTGACCTGGCTGGGCGAAACGCCATTTTCTCGCGCGAAATGCTCCACCTCGTAATACTGGTCCACCGACAGGCGGTCGCGGTCGAGAAACGATCGATCTTTGTTGTTGTCGTCCATTTCCGTTTTCCCACTAAAGCTCGTTTGAACATTGGACGCAAACGAGGGACCACCCGCCAAATCGAGGAATGGCGGGTGGTCCCTTATCGGCGCAGGAAGGGACTTAGCTGCGCAGATATCTTCGTCCATCAGCCACATCGTTAAGTCGGTCGTTCATCAGCTGACGACTATTCCAATTGCCAGGAAGGCAATGGAGACAGCGAAGACCGGTGCAAGTAGCCAGCGGGCTTGGTGAACACTATTCTCCATCGATTCCTCCCGTGACGCACGGCGAGCAACGAGTGCTGGCAGTCGTGGTTCCGGGCCACACGCCATCGTCGCCCTTTGCGCACGACAATTCAGACTTAGGTCCATCGGCACGGCGTCTCTGGTCGGACCGAAGCCCAGCCGCGGAACGTTTGCAGCTGTCTCGTTGTTGAAGGTGAGCTTGGCGCGACGAAGATGCGTCCCAGCGCAAGACAGCTCATCAGGAAGGAAAAACTTATGAGAATGCATCTTTCCACTGCAGCCGCAGGATTTCTGCTGCTGGCAAGTGTCGGCGCCGTGGCTGCCCAGGACGTGATCATCCAGCCCGAACAGGAGACCGTCATCAGGGAGTATGTGAAAAAGCAGCCGCTCGCCTCGGTGAACCTGCTTGGCGTAGAGCTCAATATCGGCTCGGCGCTGCCCGAGACGGTCGAGCTTCATGAAGTTCCCGACGTCCAATATCGCTACGTCGTCGTCGACAATCGGACCGTTCTTGTCGATCCAGGCACACGCAGGATCGTTAAAATCATCGATTGACTGAAATGGCCTGGGGAGGAGACGCCCGCCGCTTGGACGCGGCGGGCCGTCTTGCCGTTCCGCTGTCGCCTACGGTTCAAAGCGCCTACGGTTTCATAGCGCCCATGGTTCATAGCAATTGAAGCGTGCAGTCGGTGCGCCCCGAAACCCGCGGCATCGTCCTTTGGGCGCGACGCGTCAGACTTAGGTCCTACGCAAAGGCCTGCCAAATCGGACCGAAGCCCAGCTAAGGAACGTTTGCGGCTGCCTCCAGTTTGGGTAAGCAAGGCGCTGATGCCGTCCAGCGCAAATGGGCTTACAAGTCACAGACATAAAGGAGGCAGTTATGAGAATGCATCTTTCCACCGCAGCCGCGGGCCTTTTTCTGCTGGCCAGCGTTGGCGCTGTTGCCGCTCAGGACGTGATCATCGCGCCTGAACAGGAGACCGTGATCAGGGAATATGTGAAAAAGCAGCCGCTCGCATCCGTGGAACTCCCTGGGGTGGAACTCAATATCGGTTCAACGATACCCGAGACGGTCGAGCTTCACGAGGTTCCCGACGTCGAGTATCGCTACGTCGTCGTCGACAATCGCACCGTTCTTGTTGATCCCGGCACACGCAAGATCGTCAAGATCATTCAGTGACCTGAACGCGAGGGGAGGAGACGCCCGCCGCTTCGAAATGAGCGGCGGGCGACTATGCGATGGGCAGTGTCAAAATGCGAACAATCAGCAGACTTTTCGATTCCCGCGACCAGGCAGCGCGTGCCGTTGCCGCGCTTCAGGCGGCAGGAGTTTCTCAAGAACAGATCAGCGTCATCGGACCTTACGACGACGAAATCAGGGCTGTCCTGCGTGGTCCGGGCGGTGCCGCGCTTGGCGCGGCCGCTGGTCTGTTAATCGGCCTGGGTGCTTTTGAGGCCACCGGCATTGATCCTGTCGGAGCGGTGGCTGGCCTAACTCTTGTCGGTGGGGCCTGCGGCGGCTTTGCTGGTGGGCTTCTCCAGGCATCTGCCGATGTTGCCAGACAGCCGGGTGAGCCGAATGTTGAACAAGGCGTCATTTTCGTGATGGCGCAGGTCGATGAAAATCAGGCCGATACCGCACAGGCAGTGCTGGAAAATCCCATCCGCGTAACGCAACTCGTGGCCACAGCCGGCTGAGATGCGTCGGGTTGGTTCGCGCCTGACTCCTTCCCGGCTTATCGCGCACGAATCGCATTCAGATCGGGGTTTCCCGCTGAGCCGTCAGTTTTCCCTCTGACGATTCACGAGGCGGGAAGCGTCTGCTCGACCAGGTTGACGTAGTAGCGCAGCACGGTCGGCACGATCTCGTCATTGAAGACGTAGCGGTCGCCGTGCAGGCCCTCGCCGGGCCCGACATCGCCGACGCCGATCCACGCGTAGCAGCCGCCTGCCTCGCGGATCATGAAGGCGAAATCCTCGCAGCCGAGGCTCGGGCTGAACTCGGTCGAGACGTTCTCGCTGCCGACGGTGGCGGCGGCTGCCGCGATGGCGCGGGCCGTGGCGTCAGCCGTGTTGATGAGCGGCGGATAGCCCTTCTTGTAGTCGAGCGTGGCCTTGAGCGCATGGGCTGCGGCAATGCCGTGGGCGATCTCGCCGATCAGCTTCTCGCAATGATCGGAATGACCGGGCTCGAAAAACCGGCAAGTGCCTTGCAGCCAGACCCTGCCCGGCACGATGTTGCCGACTTTGCCGCCGTGGATCTGGGTGAGGCTGACGACCAGCGCGGTTTGCGGATCGACCGAGCGGCTGACGATACGCTGAACGGCCTGGACAAAGGCGCCCGCGGCCAGGATCGGGTCGTCGCCGAGCTGCGGCATGGCGGCATGCGCGCCAAAACCCTCGAAGGTCAGCTCGAAATTGTCGACGGCCGCCATCTGTGCTCCAGCGCGAGCGGCGATCGTCCCCTGCTCCAGGCCCGGCCAGTTGTGGACGGCATAGATCGCCTCGATCGGGAAACGCTCAAACAGGCCGTCTTCGATCATGCGCAGGCTGCCGCCTTCGTTTTCTTCGGCTGGCTGGAAGACGAAGTAGACGGTGCCGTCGAAGGCGCGGGATTGGCTGAGCAGGCTGGCCGCGCCGAGCAGCATGGCGGTGTGGCCGTCATGGCCGCAGGCGTGCATCACGCCCTCGTTCCTGGACGCATAGGGCAAACCGGTCCTTTCTGCGACCGGAAGCGCGTCCAACTCGGCGCGAAGGCCGATGGCGCGTGTGCCCGTGCCGGTGCGCAGGACGCCGACGACCCCGGTGCCGCCGATCCCCTCATGCACCTCGTCGAGGCCGAAGGCGCGCAGTTTCTCGGCAATGAAACGCGCCGTTTCGTATTCCTTGAATCCGAGTTCGGGATTGCAATGGATGTGGTGCCGCCAGGCTATGACCTCTGGAGTCAGAGCGGCGATCGGGTCATTATGCAGCATGATGCTCTCCTTCCAAGCCGCAAAGGGCGGTTTGGATCACGATTAGAAGGTCGCACAACAGGCGTCTTGAACCAGATTGACCGCTGCAGGGACAAAAACCGTGGACGCGACAGAGACCAGGAAATACTGGCGCCATCCCTGCTTCCCTGAGCTTGGCCTGTTCAAGGCGCGCTTCACGCAGCATCGCTACGAACTGCACACGCACCCAACCTATGTGATCGCGCTGATCACGGCTGGCTGCGAACTCATCCGCATCGGGAGCCACAAAATAGTCGCTCCGGCAGGCACCATTGCCGTCGTCAATCCCGAGGAGTGGCATGACGGGGAACAGGGTGCGGATGAAGGCTGGGCCTACCGGACGTTTTATCCCCCGGTGCCGCTGATGGCGGGCCTCGCCCACGAACTGGGCAGGGCTGACGCTCCGGTCTTCTCACGTCCGAATATCGAAGACAGCGATCTCGCCGCAGCGTTGATGGCAGCGCACCGGAGCTCGACCTCACCGGACGCGACGCAAGCCGAGACGTCGCTGCTCGTCGCCTTGAGACATCTCATCGTTCGGCATGGCGATTGCAGCGGGCGGGTAGAGGAGATCGAAAGCTCGGGATCGCGACGGAGGTTCTCGCTCTACGAGAACCTTGTCGAAAGCGACCTTGGGTCGCAGTGCGACCTGCAGCGGCTTGCCGACGCCGCGCGCGTCACCCGGTTCCAGGTCATCCGGGATTTCAAGAAAGCGATTGGCCTGACGCCTGCAGCTTATATCCGCGACCGGAGACTGCGTCGCGCCAGTTTCTTGATCGAACAGGGGCTCGGCCTCGCTGAGGCCGCCATTGCGGCAGGTTTCGCCGACCAGAGCCATCTTTCCCGTGCGTTCCGGACCATGCATGGCATGACGCCAGGCATGTTCAGGAGAGGCAGAACTCCCGAACCAAACCGAGTTCACATCGACATGAAATGATCGGGAAGTGGCCGGACCACCAATGTCGGCGCCAATCGGTTCCCGGCGCAACCTTGCGTTGTCATTTCGCCGCCGCCTCCACCCGGTCCGCAGCGGCGGCCAGCACGGCGCGGTCGCCCTCCTCGTACAAGCGATGGATCGAGATGGCGCTGACGCGCCAGCCTTCGGGCGTCCGCACCAGCCGGTGCAGATAGCTGGCGCCGACCGTCCAGAACCGGGCGCCGATCCAGTGGCTGGCGCGGACATGGCTGCGCGCGACCGCATCGTTACCCGCGCCTTCGACAACGATGTTGGTGATGAGGTGCTGGGTGGCGTCGAAGCCCGGCAGCAGGCCTTGCCACTGAGCAATCAGCGCGTCGCGGTCGCTGGTCGCGACCTCGCCACCGAAAAGGCTGGTATAGTCGGTCGTGACGCGGGTCGTGAAATAGGATTTTACCCGATCCCATTCGCGCAAATCGGCATAGAGGCCGATCCCCGCCACCGCCTCGGCGATGGCGGCCTTGTCTTCGCTCGTCAGCGCAGCCGTGGACTGCATGGTGCTCAAGGCGGGCAGAGCGGCAAGCGTCGCGGCAAAAACTGCCGAGGCCAAAACAAACCGGCGGGTGACGGGGCTCATTGTCCCGCCTCCCCTGCACTGCCCAGCGTGGCGCGGAAATGCGCGGCAACGGCGTCGCTCGCCGACTTCACCGGCGCAGCGCGGTCGTAGAAGTCGAACTGGGTGACGTTGTCGAGCCACAGCTCCTGCTTCGGCCCGGTCAGCCGCGCATAGAATTTCCGCGCGCCCTGCGGGATGGCAGCCGCCTCGCTGTGCACCATCAGCAAGGGCTGATGCAGGCGCCGGGCAGCCTGGATCGCATCGAATGTCAGCCAGCCGCGCCAGAAGGCCGGATCGGCCTCGTTGCGCCAGGCCGGGATCATGCCGCGACCAGCCTCTGTATAGTAAGGCACCTTGAACATGGTCGCCCGCTCGTCGGTCAGGCTGGCGGCGGGCAGGAAAGCCTGCTTGTCGGTGCGGCGATAGGCGGCCTCGGCCGCATCACCCACAGCTTCAAGCCTGGCAATGCCGTCCTTGCCGCCATAGGTCTGCTCGACCACCTCGGCATCGTGCAGCCAGGGCGCGACCAAAGCGACCGACTTGATCGCGGCATTTTTGGCGGCGGCAGTGACCGTGTAGCCGGAGCTGGCGCAAATGCCGAGCCCGCCGATGCGGTCCTTGCTGATCTCGGGCCGGGCCGCGAGATAGGCGACCGCCGCCTCGATGTCGGCGACCTTGGCGGTGGGGTCCTCATACTGGCGGCGGGCGCCGCCGCTCTCGCCCCAGCCGCGAAAATCGAAGGTCAAGGCGACGAAGCCGCGGTCGGCCAGCTCGCGGGCGTAGCGGGCCGGCATCTGTTCCTTCACCGTCATCCAGGCACCGGTCACCACCAGCGCGGGTCGAGGTCTCGCCGGGTCCAGATCCTCGGGCAGATAGAGGTCGCCGACGATCTGCTCACCGTGCGCGGCGAAAGCAACGCGCTCGACGCGCGATGCGGCGAAGGCGCTTGAGCCGAGGGCGACGGCGGTTGCCGTGGCCAGCGTCAGGATTTTCAACATCGTAAATCTCCTTTGGCCTGGAGCGAAAAGCGCGGAGCGACGGATTAAAGGCCGCCGTCTCAGCGGTCATCCGCCAGTCGGCCGGGCAGTGGCTTCAGCTTGTAGTGCGTCCAGTAGAAGGTGTCCGACTGGTACATGTCGGTCAAGAAATTCTGCGCCTCGGCGATCTTGCCGTCCTTGATGCGAAACATCAGGGCGAAAAGCTGGTCGATCTCGGGACCCGAGCCGACGTTCGACCAGCCGCGATGGATATCGACGACGAGATCACCCTGCGCCTGGAAGAAGATCGGCTCAGCCCTGAATTTGCCGTCGGCCAGGCCACGGAAGAAGGCGACCACTTCCTCCGGCCCGCGCTTGTCGCCGGCTAGCGGATGGTGGCCGGGAATGCGCCACACGATGTCGGCCGCCAGGAAGGGCCGAACCGCCTCCGGGTTCCCGGTCGCATAGGCTGCGTAATAGTCCTTGATCAACTGGATGTTGCGGTCTTCCTGCGGGCCGCCGTTGGCGGGGGGCGGCGGACACCGCCAGGAGAGCGCCGGCGGCGAGCGAAGCGAGCCTGGTCATCGGTCCTGTCTCCTTGCTTGATCGAGCCGTCGCAACAGCGAGGCCGTTCGTCGGGCCCAACATGAGACTTTTGGTTCACCGGAAAAACCCGTAGAGTCCGACAAGGCTATTTGGAATATCCTCACAATGCGACTCGACCAGTTCAGCGGCATCGTCGCCTTTGTGAAGGTCGCGGAGGCAAAAAGCTTCACCCGCGCCGCTGCCGAACTCGGCGTCGCCCCGGCCTCGCTCAGCGAGGCGGTCAAGGGCCTCGAGGAGCGTCTCGGGGTGCGGCTCCTCAACCGCACGACCCGCAGCGTCGGCCTGACCGAAGCCGGCGCCCACTATTTCGACCACGTGCGCCCAGCGACCGAGGAGATCCGGGCGGCAGGCGCGGCACTGCGTGAGACCCGCGACCGCCCCGCCGGCACGCTGCGGCTGAGCCTGCCGTGGATCGCCGCGCCGCTGCTGATCGAGCCGCTGATGGGACCGTTCATGGATGCCTACCCCGAGGTGCGGCTTAGCCTGATCTTCGACGACAATTTCGTCGACATCGCCGCGCAGGGCTTCGATGCCGGCGTGCGGATCGGCGAGCTTCTTGAGAAAGATATGATCGGCGCGCGTCTAGGCGGACCGTTGCAGACGGTGGTGTTGGGCAGCCCCGACTACCTGGCGCGTAACGGCACGCCAAAACGACCCGCCGACCTCGCTGCCCACCGCTGCATCGCCTTCGCCTTCACCCGCACCCGCGCCATCTCGCCCTGGGAGTTTGTTGTCGATGGACGCCAGGTCGAGTTCACGCCCGACGCACGTCTGGTCGTGAACACACTGCCGCTCTGCATCACCGCCGCCGCGCAAGGGCTTGGCCTGGCCTTTGCCGTCGAAGGCCTCGCTGCGCCGCTCCTCGCCTCAGGCGCGCTGGTCAAGGTGCTGGAGCCTTTCTGTCCCACCTACGAACCGCTCCACCTCTATTATCCCAGCCGTCGCCTCGTCCCGCCAAAGCTGCGGGCGTTCATCGATTTCGTCCGCGCCAACGCCCACAATTTGCGGATCTGATGCGCCGCCGCGAAACCAGCCATGACGCATATCGGCGAGCCGGTCCGGCTCACCCCAGGCGCCGACCATCTGCCGGGTGGCGGCGTTGAGGCGGTTGAAGGCGTTGATTGGCCGCATTGCAAACCGCAACAACCCGTCGCGTTGAGCCAATAGTTCCGGCTTTCGCGGCACGGAGCCCGATGCTAAGGGCTGCAAATCTTGAATCAGCAACGGATCGCCCTGTGACCGACACTGAACGCCCTCGCCTGCCGCTGATCGAAATCTGCGTCGAAGGCATCGATGGCCTGCTCGCCGCGCAAGCCGCCGGCGCCGACCGGATCGAGCTCTGCGCCAGCCTCGTCGAGGGCGGCGTCACACCGAGTTTTGGCATGGTGCGCGCAGCCGTCGAACTGGCGACGATCCCATTCCACGTCATCGTGCGGCCGCGCGGCGGCGATTTTCTCTACAGTGACACCGAGTATCGTTCGATGCTCGCCGATATCAGCGCGCTGCGCGAGCTTGGCGTCGCCGGTGTCGTCGTCGGCTGCCTGAATGCCGACGGTACCATCGACGAAAAGCGGATGAGCGAATTGGTGCAGGCGGCAGGGCATTTAAACGTCACCTGCCACCGTGCCTTCGACATGACACGCGATCCGACTGATGCGCTGGAAGCGCTGATCCGCAGCAAGGTCGGCCGCGTGCTGACCAGCGGCCAGCGCGACACCGCATTGGAGGGCGCGGCCCTGCTGGCGGCCCTCGTCCGGCAGGCGGGGAAGCGCATCATCATCCTCGGCTGCGGCGGGCTCGACCCAAACAACATCGCCGAGGTGCGGGAAAGAACCGGACTGACCGAAATGCATTTCGCCGCACTCAAGGACGTGCCGAGCGCCATGCGTTACCGCAATCCCCGGGTTGGCATGGGCGGCACCGACCTCGACCGCGAGTACCGCAACACGGTGACCGACGCGGCGCTGGTGGCGGCGACGATTGCGGCGGCGAAAGCATGATCGCGAAGGAAGAAAACAAACGGGCACGCCTGCCGATCGACCGGGTCTCGCCGCAGGACGAGCCCGTCATCCTCGCCCTCAACAACGCGCACGCGGCCGAGTTGTCGTGGCTTGAGCCAGAACGCCTGTCCTTCCTGCTCGGCGAAGCGTTTTATGCGCGCCGCATCGGCGCGCTCGAAGCCTTCATCATGACCTTCGACCAGGACGCCCGCTACGACAGCCCGAACTTCCTGTGGTTCCGCGAGCGCTATCCTCGCTTCGTCTATGTCGACCGCGTCGTCGTTGCGGGAGAAGCGCGTGGCCGCGGCCATGCCCGGCGGCTCTATGAGGATCTGTTCGACCATGCATTGCGTGCCGGCCAGACCATCGTCACCTGCGAGGTGAATGCCGAGCCGCCCAACCAGGCTTCAGATGCCTTTCACGCAGCGCTCGGCTTCGTCGAGGTCGGCGACGCGGTGATCCACGGCGGCAAGAAGGCGGTGCGCTACTATACCAGGCCGATCACCGGCTGAGGCGACAAAAGCCAACCGCTCGACCGGCCAATTGATGCTGGCGCTGCCCCTCATCTGCCTGCCGGCACCTTCTCCCCGTATAGTGACGGGGAGAAGGGGCTGGCCGCAACTTCGGCACATTTTCTGCAACGCTGGAGATTGGCGAAATCGTTTGCGAAGGCGTCCTTCTCCCCGTCACTATACGGGGAGAAGTGCCCGGCAGGGCGATGAGGGGCAGCGCAACCCTGAGCGATTGCCCTGGGCAATACTTCGCATTTCCGCCCATCAGACCCGAGAACGACGAAAAAGGGGCGGCGAAGGTCCCTCTCCCCAGGACCGGCACGCTGCAGAAAATCAGGTGTTGGCGGCGGCCACTGCGCGCTTGGCCATCACCACGATCAGATTGGCGCGATAATCGGCCGAGGCGTGGATGTCGCTCATCAAATCATTCGCCGGCACTTTCACTCCGTTGAGGGCGGCGGCTTCGAAATTCGTGGCAAGCGCCGCCTCGATTTCCTTCGAACGAAAGACGCCGCTGTCGCCGGCCCCGGTCACGGCAACGCGGACTCCGTCCGCGCCGTTGGCCACGAACACACCGACGATCGCATAGCGCGATGCCGGATTGCGGAACTTTTCATAGGCCGCCTTGGCCGGCGCGGTGAAGGTCACTGCGGTGACGATCTCGCCGTCCTCCAGCGCCGTCTCGAACAGCCCTGTGAAGAATGCATCGGCGGCGATCTCGCGCTTGTTGGTGACGATGGTGGCGTCGAGGGCCAGAAGTGCCGCCGGATAATCGGCCGCGGGGTCGTTGTTGGCGATCGAGCCGCCGATTGTGCCCTTGTAGCGCACCGCCGGATCGCCGATCCGGGACGCCATATGGGCGAGCGCCGGACACGCCTTGTTCAGATTCTCGTCGCTGGCGACATCGTGATGCGTGGTGGCGGCGCCGATGGTGATGGTCTTGCCCGCCACCTTGACGCCTTGCAGTTCCTTGATCCGCGACAGGTCGACAAGGTCGGAAGGCGCGGCAAGCCGCGTCTTCATCGCGGGGATCAGCGTCATGCCGCCCGACAACAGCTTTGCATCGCCGCTCTTGAGCAGCTTGGCGGCATCGGCAACCGAGGCGGCGCGGTGATAGTTGACTGGGTACATTTGTCTTTCTCCCTTCGGGGGAAAGGAGCGAATAGGGAGTAGTGAGTAGCGAATAGGGCCTATCCCTTCGCACGCACTTTGTTCCCTATTCGCTACTCCCTATTCGCTATATGCTTATCAATGTTTCGTCGCCCGGATCGCTGCCCAGACCGTGGACGGCGATGCGGGCATGGCGATATCGGTGATGCCGATGGCGTCGGTGATGGCGTTGATCACGGCCGGCGGTGAGCCGATGGCGCCGGCCTCGCCGCAGCCCTTGATTCCGAGCGGATTGCCCGGGCACGGCGTGTTCGAGGTCGAGACCTTGAACGACGGCAGGTCGTCGGCGCGCGGCATGGTGTAGTCCATGTAACTCGCCGTCAAAAGCTGGCCGCTGGCATCGTAGCGGGTGCCTTCCAGCAAGGCCTGGCCGATCCCCTG
Source organism: Mesorhizobium sp. WSM4847 (assembly GCF_055811335.1). Classification (NCBI taxonomy): domain Bacteria; kingdom Pseudomonadati; phylum Pseudomonadota; class Alphaproteobacteria; order Hyphomicrobiales; family Phyllobacteriaceae; genus Mesorhizobium; species Mesorhizobium sp. WSM4847. The sequence goes on from NZ_JBVVPY010000005.1 coordinate 358,470, forward strand.
GGCGACGCCGCCATGCACCTGGCCTTCGACGATCATCGGGTTGATGATGTTGCCGAAATCGTCGGCCGCGACGAACTGGACGACCTCGGTCACGCCGGTCTCGGGATCGATCTCGACCTCGCAGACATAGCAGCCGGCCGGGAAGGTGAAGTTCGACGGATCGTAGAATGAGGTCTCCTTCAGCCCCGGCTCCATGCCGCCAGGCAGGTTGTGGGCGGTGTAGGCAGCAAGCGCCATCTGGAACCACGGCACTTGTTTGTCGGTGCCGGCGACCTTCAAGGCGCCGTTTTCGATGACGATGTCGCCCTCGTCGGCCTCGAGCAGATGGGCGGCGATCTTCTTGGCCTTGGCCTCGACCTTGTCGAGCGCCTTGGCGACAGCCGACATGCCGACGGCCCCCGAGCGCGAGCCGTAGGTGCCCATGCCCATCTGCACCTTGTCGGTATCGCCATGGACGATGGAGACGCTGTCGATCGGCACGCCGAAGCGCTGGTTGACCAGTTGCGCGAAAGTCGTCTCATGGCCCTGGCCGTGGCTGTGCGACCCAGTCAGCACCTCGATGGTTCCGGCGGCGTTGACGCGCACCTCGGCACTTTCCCAAAGGCCGACACCCGCTCCAAGACTGCCGACCGCCGCCGACGGCGCCAGTCCGCAGGCCTCGATATAGCAGCTCATGCCGATGCCGCGCAGCTTGCCTCTGTTGGCGGCGTCGGCCTTGCGCTGGGCAAAACCGGCATAATCGGCAGCGGCGATCGCCGCGTCCAGCGAAGCGGCATAATCGCCGGCATCATAGTTCATGATGACCGGTGTCTGGTGCGGGAACGAGGTGATGAAGTTCTTTCGGCGAAGTTCCGCCGGCGACACGCCTAACTCGCGTGCGGCGGTCTCCATGGTGCGTTCGAGCAGATAGGTGGCCTCCGGCCGCCCTGCCCCGCGATAGGCGTCGACCGGCGCGGTGTTGGTGTAGACGGCGCGCACATTGGCGTGGATCGCCGGGATGTCGTACTGGCCCGACAACAGCGTCGCGTAGAGATAGGTCGGCACACAGGACGAGAACAGCGACATGTAGGCGCCGAGATTGGCGATGGTGTCGACCTTCAGCCCGGTGATCCTGTTGTCCTTGTCGAAGGCCATTTCGACCGTCGAGACATGGTCGCGGCCATGGGCGTCGGTGAGAAAGCTCTCGGTGCGGTCGGCCACCCATTTGACCGGCACGCCGGTCTTCTTCGAGGCCCACAGGCAGATGATTTCTTCCGGATAGATGTAGATCTTCGAACCGAATCCGCCGCCGACATCCGGCGCGATGACGCGCAGCTTGTTTTCCGGCGCGACATTGTAGAAGGCGCTCATCACCAGGCGTGCCAGATGCGGGTTCTGCGAGGTCGTCCAGCAGGTATAGTGGTCCTCGGCCTTGTCGTAGTGACCAAGCGCTGCGCGCGGCTCCATGGCGTTGGGCACCAGCCGGTTGTTGACGATCTTCATGCGGGTGATGTGGGCAGCTGCCTTGATTGCCGCGTTGGTCGCCGCGCTGTCGCCGAGCTCCCAGTCGAAAATCAGATTGCCGTCGGCTTCCGGATGGATCTGTGGCGCACTCCTTTCGAGCGCCTTCGGAGCGTCGACGACTGCCTTCAGTTCCTCGTAGGCGATGTCGACCGCTTCGGCAGCGTCGCGCGCCTGGCCCTTGGTCTCGGCAACCACAACGACCACTGCATCGCCGACATAGCGGACCCTGTCGAAGGCCAGCGGCGACCACGCCCCCATCTTCATCGGCGAGCCGTCCTTGGAATGGATCATCCAGCCGCAGATGAGATTGCCGATGCCGTCGGCTTTGAGCTCCTTGCCGGTCAGCACGCCGATGACGCCCGGCATGGCCTGAGCCTTTTTGACATCGATCTTCTTGATCTCAGCATGCGCATGCGGGCTGCGTACGAAGGCCGCATGCTTCATGCCGGGAACCACCATGTCGTCGACATAGCGCCCGGCGCCGGTAATGAACCGCTTGTCTTCCTTGCGCGCTACACGAGCGCCAACACCTTCAATGCCCATCGCAGAAATTCCTCCCGAAAAAGTAGGGGAATAGGGGAGTAAGGCAGTAGGGCAGTAGGGATTTGAGCCGACTTCCCCTACTGCCTTACTGCCCTACTCCCTTACTGCCCTCATGCAGCTTGCCTGGCCTTGCCCTTCGAAGACATCGTCTCCGATGCGGCGAGGATCGCCTTCACGATGTTGTGGTAGCCGGTGCAGCGGCAGATGTTGCCTTCGAGCTCGGCCCGCACCGTGGCCTCGTCGAGGCCTTCGGGATGGCGGTTGACCATGTCGGTCGCCGCCATGATCATGCCCGGCGTGCAGAAGCCGCATTGCAGGCCGTGATGCTCCTTGAACGCCGCCTGCATCGGATGCAGGTCGGCGCCGTCCGCCAGACCTTCGATGGTCACGACGCTCGACCCGGAGGCTTGCACCGCAAGCATCGTGCAGGATTTTACCGCCTTGCCGTCGACATGGATCACACAGGCGCCGCATTGCGAGGTGTCGCAGCCGACATGCGTCCCGGTCAGGCCGAGATTCTCCCTCAAGAAATGAACCAGAAGCGTCCGGTCTTCGGCAGAACCGCTGACCCGCTTTCCGTTCACCGTCAATGATATCTCCGACATGAAACCTCCCTGGGTGCTACCTTGGTCGTTTTTGGCGTCGGTGGTGCCCGAGCCCTCCATCTGTCCGCTATTCTTATACCGCATAGAGCACGGGAAATAGTGCCGCGGAATGCCGAGATTGCGAGAATGCAGTTCGGCCGAAAATCCGCCTATTGTACTTTCGGTCACGCAAAGACAGGCAAACAGCGGAGCGAAGCGAAACCATGGTCGCCTGGCGATGCCGCCTGCCGGCCATCAGCGGCAATGGTGCTGGCCAGGCCGATTTCAGCCGATGCCGTGCTTTCTGAGAACCTCCTGCTCGTCGCCTGACACCCAGCCAAAAATTTTAGGCTCTCCCGCCAGTTTCTGCACGAGGTAGTGGACGTCGAAATCGATCGTGACGTCGGTTTGGCCTTTGCGCGCGAAGATCGACGTGGAGGCGACGTGGGCAACGCAATGATGCTCGTCAATCGGCGAAATGCCATTATCGCGTATTCGCATCTCCTTGGTGCCGATCGCTCGATAGCGAGCATAGCCTTGTTCCATAGCCTGCTTGAGCTGGTCGTCGTTCTTCCCGACCATGATGCCGGCAGGCGACGCCGCAATGAAGGCGGAAGCATAGACCGACGTGACTTCGTCCATGTCGGCATCACCGGCGAGGGATTTCCGGAAAAGCCGCTCGTAGCGTTCGAATAGCTTCCTGACCTGGGCGTCCATGGATAACTCCCTTCCGCTGTGGTTTTGGATCTGACGTTTCTGAGCGCCGATGCCGTCAAAAACAGCAGAAAATTCAAATCCGTCATGTTGGCTCATTGCCAAAGTAGCACTTGAAGACAACAATGACGTCGACGCCGGCGCGCGAAGAGCACAAAAAAAGAGCCGCGCACAAAAAGAGCGTCGGAGGAAATAGAGGAGGAAGCCGCTGGCCAGTTCACGGACGCGCTATGCATGCGGCCTATCGGTTCTCACCACCGACGAACCCGACGCGGATGCGTTCGCCCGGGCGGTGGCAGTGGAAGCCGCGGCCATCGACGCTGGGTTTGCCCTGCTGTTTTTCTCGCAAAGCCTGCTTGAGGCAGTCGCCCTTTCGGAAGCGCTGGAGAACCACGCGCCGGCGCTCCGCTATGCCGGCTGCTCGACGGCCGGCGAGATTACGCCCAAAGGCCTGGAGGACGGCCAGGTCATGGCCATGCTGCTTCCCTCCGCATCTTTTTCGGCAGCCAGCACCATGGTCGAAAATCTGTCCTCATCGGGCATGGACGGGATCACCGGCGAAGTCGAGGCGCTGAGGCGTTCGTTACGCGGCCGCGTCGGGCACGAGCGAGCCGACACCACTTTCGCGCTCTGCCTCATCGACGGGCTGTCCTATGCCGAGGAAGCGGTCACCTCCGCCATCCATTGGGGGCTCGACGATATTCCACTGATCGGCGGGTCGGCGGGCGATGATTTGAAATTCGAGACGACGCGGCTGATCTCGAACGGCAAGGTTGCCTGCGACTGCGCCATCATCGTGCTGATCACCACGGAAATTCCTTTCCACGTGTTCAAGACCGACAATTTCGTCCCCACCGACGAGAAGCTGGTGGTGACCGCGTCCGATCCCGATCACCGCACCGTGCGCGAATTCAACGCCACCAATGCCGCCGAGGAATATGCCGCCTCGGTCGGCGTCATCCCGCAGATGCTGACGCCGCTGAGTTTCGCTTCGCATCCGGTGGTGGTGAAAGTCGGCGGCGAATTTTACTGCCGCTCGATCCAGAAGATGCACGCGGACGGCTCGCTGTCGTTCTTCTGCGCCATCGACGATGGCGTCGTCCTGTCCATCGCCCGTCCCAAGAACATGGTTGAATCGACGCGTGCCGCCTTCAGGGATGTCGAGGACAGGCTTGGCGGCATCGACATGATCCTCGCCTTTGACTGCGTGCTGCGCAGGCTCGATGCGCGCAACCGCCAGGTCTTTCGGGAGATGTCGGAACTCTACAAGGTCAACAACGTCATCGGCTTCGGCACCTATGGCGAGCAGTACCGGTCGATGCATCTGAACCAGACGTTCACCGGCATCGCCTTCGGAGAGCGGCAGGCGGCGGAGTAGGAGGTTTCATGCCGCTCAGGGACATCAACGACCTGGAGAAGCTGAAGAAGATCAACGCAGCCCTTGTCAGCCGCGTCGAGCGCTCGATGGACCAGCAAGGCAACGCGTTCTCGCTGTTCCAGACCGCGATTTCGCTCGAGAATCGAGTGCGTACGCGCACCGAGGAGCTGCACTCGACACTGCGTAGATTGGAACAATCCAACATCGATTTGAGCGCGGCCAAGGAAAACGCCGAACTGGCGAACCTGTCCAAGACCAGGTTCCTGGCAGCCGCCAGCCACGACGTGTTGCAACCGCTGAACGCCGCGCATCTCTCCGTCTCGGCGCTGGCCGAAGTGCAGACCAGCGACGAAGGCAAAAAACTGGTCCGGCAGGTCGAGCGGTCGCTGGAGACGATGGAGGATCTGCTCCGCACCCTGCTCGACATCTCCAAACTCGATGCCGGCGTCGTGCAGCCCGATATCGGCGACGTCAGCCTGGAGGTGCTGTTTTCGTCGCTGCGTTCGGATTTCCTGCCGGTCGCCGAATTGAAGGGCCTGACGCTAAAATTCCGGCCGGTCAACGCCGTCGTGCGTTCGGACCGCACCTTGCTGCGCCGCATCCTGCAGAACATCCTTTCCAACGCGCTGCGCTACACCCGCTCCGGCGGCGTGCTGGTCGGCACCAGGCATCGCGGCGACACGATCCGCATCGATGTCGCCGATACCGGCTGCGGCATCCCCGACGACCAGCGCGAGGCGGTGTTCGAGGAGTTCCACCGCGGCACGTTCCCGACCGATGCCGGGCTAGCCGGCGGTGGGCTGGGACTGGGCCTGGCCATCGTGCGCCGCATCGCCGCCGCACTCGGCCATCCCGTGACGTTTTCGTCGAAAGTCGGACACGGCACGATTTTCCACATCGACGTTCCCGTCGGGATCGGCGCCAGCGTCGATGCCATTGCCAGCAGCGCCGACATGGAGCGGCCGCGCGGCTACGGTCTGTTCGGCACGAAGGTGCTGCTGGTCGAGAACGACGTCGAGGTGCTGCAGGCGATGACATCCCTGCTCGAGCGCTGGCAATGCCTGGTGCGCCCCGCCACCTCGACCGATGCCGCGCTCGAGATGCTCGGCGATACGGACTGGGTGCCGGACATCGTCATCGCCGACCAGCATCTCGACGGCGGCGACCTTGGCACCACCACGATCGCCGAGGTCCGCGATTATCTCAGCCGCGCCGTGCCGGCGCTGATCGTCACCGCCGACGGTTCGGAGACCGTCGCCAAAGCCGCCCGCGCCGCCGGCATCGAGCTGATGCGCAAGCCGCTGAAACCGGCGCAACTGCGCGCCCTGCTGGCGCATCTCTTGGCTTGATCCCAAAGACACGGGCAGAAGACCGCGAGCGACAGGAAAATGGTGCACTGTCACCGTGATTCCCGTCCTTGGCCGGAAAAGGTAAGTTCTCGGTGACGGTTTATTCACCCTAACGGGTGCGCCTAAAACCCCGCCTGGCCGCGAAACAGCTCGGCGCTGTCGAGCTTCGAAACCTCGATGACGGCTTGCGTCCGGCTGTAGACATTGAGCTTGCGCAGGATCTCGGAGACATGCGCCTTGACAGTGGTTTCGCCGACCTGCAGCTCGTAGGCGATCTGCTTGTTGAGCAAGCCCTGGCGCAGCATCTGCAGCACCCGCAATTGCTGCGGCGTCAGTTTGGCAAGCCGCTGCACCATCTCGGCGCGGTCGGTGCTGTCGGCGTCGGGCGGCTGGCCTTCATAGGTTTCGGGCACGTAGATCGCGCCTTCCATCACCGAGCGGATGGCGGCGGCCAGATCGCTCTTGCGCGCCGATTTCGGGATGAAGCCGGCCGCGCCATAGGACAGCGCCTCGGAAATGATCTTCGGCTCCTCATGCCCCGAAACGATGACCACCGGCAGGCGCGGATAGCGGGTCCGAAGCTGCAGCAGTCCGTCGAAGCCATGCACGTCGGGCATGCTGAGGTCGAGCAGCGCGAGATCGAACGGCTTGGCGTCCGCCAGAAGCTCGAACGCCTCGGTAATCGAACGCGCCTCGACGGTGTCGACGTCCGGATAGGCCATCTGCACAGCGCTGTGCAGCGCCTCGCGAAACAGCGGGTGGTCGTCGATGATCAGAAACCGGGCGCGATCGTTGACTGCGGTCATGGCGTTCGTTTCAGTTCAGGGCAGGATAGAATAGCCCAGCGACCATGGCCAGATTATTGGCAAATAGTACATCGCCATCCCTGGCTGAAGGGCGGAGATGGCAATTTCAGGACCACCACGCCTTGCCCGGTCGTCCAAATCGGCCGAATGTGCAGGGATGAGCGACCTCATCCTGCATAACTACTACCGCTCCTCCACCTCCTACCGGGTGCGGATCGCGCTGGAGATGAAGGGCCTGACCTACCAATATGTGCCGCATCATCTGCGCCACGGCGAGCATCTCGAGCCAGCCTATCTCTCGGTCAATCCGCAAGGACTGGTGCCGGCGCTGATCCTGGGCGATGGCACGCTGCTGACGCAATCGCTGGCGATCATCGAATTTCTCGACGAGACCAGGCCCGAACCGCCTCTTTTGCCACAGGACGCGCCTGGCCGGGCCCGCGTCAGGATGCTGGCGCAGATGATCGCCTGCGACATCCATCCGGTGAACAACCTGCGCGTGCTGACGTCGCTGCGCACGCTGTTCGGCGCCGGCGACGAGGACGTCGCCAACTGGTTCCGGCACTGGGTGAACGAAGGTTTCCAGCCGCTTGAAAAGATTCTTGTTTCATCGCCTGAAACAAAAACGTTCTGCCATGGTGACACGCCGGGGCTGGCCGACATCTGCCTGGCCGCGCAGGTCACCAGCAACGCCCGTTTCGGCGTCGACATAGCGCCCTACCCGACGGTCACACGCATCCACGCCGCCTGCATGGCGCTGCCGCCCTTCCAAAAGGCCGCGCCGGAGAACCAGATCGATGCCGAGTAGAGAAAGTTGGATTAGGGTGTTTGAGATTCAGGTCAGGCCGAGCCGAGAATGGTGGTTTCCGAGAACCGGAGCGGAGCGTACTTTTGGGTACGTGAGCACCGGAAGCGCAGGAAACCGCCGTTCGCAGGGCCGGCATCACCTGAATATCAACACATCCTAATGAGGAATTGCCGATGAAAGCCGTTGTCTTCGAAAAATTCGGCGAGGTGCCGACGATCCAGACTGTTGCCGATCCGGAGCCAGCACCGGGCGGCGTTGTCATCAAGGTCGAGGCGACCGGGCTCTGCCGCAGCGACTGGCATGGCTGGATGGGCCACGACGACGGCATCCGCCTGCCGCATGTGCCGGGCCACGAACTTGCCGGCGTCGTGGTGGCCGCCGGCAGCCAGGTGACCCGCTGGAAGACCGGCGAGCGCGTCACCGTGCCGTTCGCCGTCGGCTGCGGCCGCTGCTTCGAATGCAGCTCCGGCAACCATCAGGTCTGCGAGCACCAGACCCAGCCCGGCTTCACCGGCTGGGGCTCGTTCGCCGAATATGTCGCCATCGACCATGCCGACACCAATCTGGTCCGCTTGCCGGACGAGATGGAATTCGCCACCGCCGCCAGCCTTGGCTGCCGCTTCGTCACCTCGTTCCGCGCCATTGTCGACCAGGGCCGGGTGACACCAGGCGAATGGGTGGCCGTGCATGGCTGCGGCGGCGTCGGCCTGTCGGCGATCATGATCGCCAGCGCCATGGGCGCCAACGTGATCGCCATCGACCTGACCGACGAGAAGCTGGACTTCGCCAAAAAAATCGGCGCGGTGGCGACGATCAATGCCGCCAGGACGCCGAACGTGGTCAAGGCGGTCAAGCAGATCACCAATGGTGGCGCGCACATGTCGATGGACGCGCTCGGCCATCCGACGACCTCGTTCAACTCGATCGCGAACCTGCGCCGGCGCGGCCGCCATGTCCAGGTCGGGCTGATGCTCGGCGATCACGCCAGGCCGCAGATCCCGATGGACAAGGTGATCGCCTTCGAGCTCGAAATCCTCGGCAGCCACGGCATGCAAGCCTACCGCTACCAGGCGATGATGGAGATGATCCGCACCGGCAAGCTGAAACCCGAATTGCTGGTCGGCAAGCGGATCAGCCTCGATGAGGCGCCCGCGGCCTTGATGGCGATGGGCGGCTTCGAAGGCATCGGCATCGGCGTGGTGACGAAGTTCTAGCCGTGCGGCTCCCCCTTCTCCCCTTGTGGGAGAAGGTGGCCGCGAAGCGGCCGGATGAGGGGTGCTCCAGCTTGGCACCAACAGCACTCCGGCCAGCACCCCTCTTCCGTCTTGGCGCTGCGCGCCAATCCACCTTCTCCCACAAGGGGAGAAGGAAGAAAGGCCGCCGCCTACCGCGCATATTTCTTTGCACCGACCACGCAGAGCACGACGGCGGCGGTGACGGCGATCATGGCGGGGCTGACCTGCTCGTGCAGCAGCATTGCCGCCAGGCCGAGGCCGAAGAAAGGCTGCAGAAGCTGCAACTGCCCGACCGCGGCGATGCCGCCTTGCGCCAGCCCGCGATACCAGAATACAAAACCGATCAGCATGCTGAACAGCGAGACATAGGCGAGGCCGATCCAGGCGGCCTTGCCGACGTTTGCGAGCGACGGTGGCATGGTGATGAGCGTCAGGGCCAGCATGACCGGCAGCGACAACACCAGCGCCCATGAGATCACCTGCCAGCCGCCAAGTTTGCGGGACAGCGTGGCGCCTTCCGCATAGCCCAGTCCGCACACGATGATTGCCGCCAGCATCAGCATGTCGCCAAGCGGCGAGGCCGAGACACCTTGGGTCACCGCAAAACCGGCAACAAGGGCGCTGCCAAGGCATGAAAACAGCCAGAAAGCCGGTTTGGGGCGATCGTCGCCGCGAATGACGCCGAAGATCGCGGTCGCCAGCGGCAACAGGCCGATGAAGATGATGGAATGGGCCGAGGTGATGTGCTTGAGCGCCAGCGCGGTCAGCAGCGGAAAGCCGACCACGACGCCGAGCGCCACGATGGCCAGCGACAACAGATCCTGCCGTTCCGGACGTTTCTGGCGAAAGACGAGCAGAAGCGCGAGGCCAAGGATGCCTGCCGTGGCAGCACGGGCGACGGTCAGGAAGGCCGGATCGAAATCCATCACCGCAACCCGCGTTGCCGGAAGCGATCCGCTGAAAATCAGCACGCCCACGAATCCGCTGATCCAGCCGCCCGCCGTCTTGTCCATCGCATGCTCCTGATGTTCTCGCCCTCTATCGGGCCGGACCTATGGCGCCGCCAGAGACAATGAGGTACAGTTTGACAAAACTGTCATGGTAGATTGAGCAGTACGGATGGACGAGCAGACGACGGCAAATAAGGGCAGCGGAACGCTTGTCGAAAGCGTCATGGCGACGATCAGGCACAGGATCGCCGCGCGCAGCCTGACACCGGGAACACGATTGCCTTCGATCCGGGCTTTCGCGAAAACCATGCAGGTTTCGAAATCCACGGTGGTCGAAGCCTATGAGCGTCTTGCCGCAGAAGGCATCATCCGCTCGCGTCCCGGCTCGGGTTTTTATGCCGCCGGACCGCTGGCTCCCTTGTCGCTGGCCGAGATCGGCCCCACGCTTGACCGTGCCGTCGATCCGCTCTGGGTTTCGCGCCAGTCGCTGGAAGCCGGCGACGGCGTGCTCAAACCCGGCTGCGGCTGGCTGCCGGCCTCCTGGATGCCGGAGGCTGGATTGCGCCGGGCACTGCGGACAATGGCACGCGGCGATGATGTCACGCTGACCGATTACGGCACCCCGCTCGGGCTGCCGCCGCTGCGGCATCTGCTCGCACGACGCATGGCAGAGCATGGCATCGAGGCGTCTCCCGACCAGATCATGCTGACGGAATCGGGCACCCAGGCCATCGACCTCCTGTGCCGGTTCCTGCTCGAACCGGGCGACACGGTGCTGGTGGACGACCCCTGCTATTTCAACTTCCATGCCCTGTTGCGCGCTCACCGGGCCAAGGTGGTCGGCGTTGCCTATACGCCGTCGGGACCGGATATCGAGTTGTTCGCGCAGGCGCTGATCGAGCACCGGCCGCGCCTCTACATCACCAATTCCGCGCTTCACAATCCAACGGGTGCAATTCTGTCGCCGGTCGTCGCCCACAGATTGCTCAAGCTCGCCGACCAATCGGATCTGACGATCATCGAAGACGATATCTTTGCCGACTTCGAACACACCCCGGCACCCAGGCTGGCGGCGTTCGACGGTCTTGGTCGCGTCGTCCATATCGGCAGCTTCTCCAAGACGCTTTCGGCGTCGGTGCGCTGCGGCTTCATCGCGGCTCCGCGCGACTGGATGGAAGGGCTGACCGACCTCAAGATCGCCACGTCCTTCGGCAGCGGCAGGCTTGCCTCCGAACTGGTGCTGACGCTGCTGAAGGACGGCAGCTATCGCAAGCACGTCGATTTGCTGCGCACGCGGCTTTCACGCGCCATGGCTGAGACAGGCAGCCGCCTGAAGGCGATCGGCATCATGCCGTGGATCGACCAGCCGACCGGCATGTTCTTGTGGTGCAGACTGCCGGAAGGCGTCGATGCAGCGGAAATAGCCCGCCGCGCCTTGTCGGCCAATGTCGTGCTGGCGCCCGGCAATGCGTTCAGCCTGTCCCAAACCGCCAGCCGTTTCCTGCGCTTCAACGTCGCGCAGTCGGCGGATGAGAGAATTTTCAGGACGCTTGAAGAGGCGATGTCGCGTTGATTTTCCCGCACTGTCCCTTCTCCCCTTGTGGGAGAAGGTGGCCGAGCGAAGCTCGGTCGGATGAGGGGTGTTCCAGCCTGGCACCGACGGCGATCCTTCCAACACCCCTTGTGTCTCTAGAATCATGCATGATCGGGTTGGCGGGTGACCCGGGTCATGACCGGATCACCCGCTGCGGC